>JAFATL010000264.1 GCA_019243975.1 Actinomycetota bacterium
GACCCGGACCCGGAAGCTGGGTGGCGCCCTCGACGTGCTGGGCGTGTCGGGCGACGGGCGCGTCGGCAGCTTCGCCTGGAACACGGCGCGCCACCTCGAGCTGTACTTCGCAGCGCCGTGCACGGGGCGCGTGCTGCACACGCTCAACATCCGGCTGTTCCCCGAGCAGCTCGTCTACATCGTCAACCATGCCGAGGACGAGGTGATCTTCGCCGACCGTTCGCTGATGGCATCCCTGGCCCCGTTGCTCGACCAGTTCACGACGGTGAAGCACGTGGTGGTGATGGACGACGGCAAGGGCGACGTGCCCGACGACCCGCGTGTTGTCACGTACGACGACGTCATGGTGCAGGCCAAGCAGGTGGACTTCCACGTGGCCGACGAGTGGCAGGCCGGCTCCATGATGTACACGAGCGGCACCACCGGGAACCCGAAGGGCGTGGTGTACTCCCACCGTTCGATGTTCCTGCACACCCTCGGCGCCATGTCGGCCGACTCGCTGGGCGTGCGCGAGTCCGACGTGATCCTGCCGGTGGTGCCGATGTTCCACGCCAACGCGTGGGGCCTGGCCCACGCCGCGGTCGGGGCCGGCGCCACGCTCGTCATGCCCGGGGCCGACTTGTCCGGTCCCGCCATCGTGGAGCTGATGGAGTCGGAGAAGGTCACAGTGGCGGCTGGCGTGCCGACCATCTGGATGGGTGTGTTGCCACTGCTCGACGGGCGCGATGTGTCGTCGCTGCGCGTCGTGCCGTGCGGCGGGTCGGCCGTGCCCAAGACGCTGTCGGAAGGGTTCCGCCAGAAGACGGGCCAGCCGCTCCTGCAGGCGTGGGGCATGACCGAGACCAGCCCGCTGGCGTCCGTCTGCCACGTCAAGAGCACCCTGCGCGACAAGTCAGAAGAGGAGCTGGCCGACGTCCGCACGTCGGCGGGCATGGCCGTGCCCGGCGTCGACGTGCGCGTGGTCGAGACCGGCACCACCGACGAGCTGGCATGGGACGGGCAGGCGAGCGGCGAGCTGCAGGTGCGGGGACCGTGGGTTGCCAGCACCTATTACAACGACGACCGGGCGGCCGAGTCGTTCACGCCCGACGGCTGGCTGCGCACGGGCGACGTGGCGACCATCGACTCCGAGGGCTACATCCGCCTGGTCGACCGCACCAAAGACCTCATCAAGTCGGGCGGCGAGTGGATCGGCTCGGTCGAGGTGGAGAACGAGATCATGGCCCACCCCAAGGTCGCCGAGGCGGCCGTCATCGGGGTGACGCACCCGAAGTGGTCGGAGCGACCGCTGGCGTGCGTGGTGGTGAAGCCGGGGGAGGACCTCAGCAAAGAGGAGTTGCTCGAGTTCCTCGAGCCCCGCATGGCCAAGTGGTGGCTGCCCGACGACGTGGTCTTCATCGACGAGGTGCCCAAGACCTCGGTGGGCAAGTTCTCCAAGAAGACGCTGCGCGAGCGGTTCGCGGATTACCAACTCCCCGGCTGACCTCGCTAGGTTGCGCGACCCATGAGGCACATTTGGAAGCCCCTCCTCGTCGCGGTCGCCTTCACCCTCGTCTCAGGCGCCTGCGCCGGCGACCGCGAGCTGCCCCGAGCCGACATCAGCGCGCCGGCCAGCGGCGCCACCGTGCGAGGCAACGTGCTGACGCTCGACTTGAAGGCGACGGGCGTCGACATCGTGAAGGCCGACGGCGACACGTCGGGGAAGACCGGCCACTTCCACGTGTTCATCGACAAGAAGCCGGTCGCGGTCGGCGAGACGATCCCCAAGGGCCCCGGCATCGTCCACTCGGCCGACAACCCGGTGAAGATCTACGGGCTGACGCCAGGCAAGCACACCGCCGTGGTCGTCATCGGTGACGGCACCCACAAGCGCATGGGCTCGGCCAGCAAGACCATTCACTTCACCGTGGCCGGTCCCTCGGTGCATGCGTCGGTGCCCGCCACCAACACGGCCGGCCAGCCGGTCGTCGTCACCGTCGACGTCAAGGGCGTGAAGCTGGTGAAGGCCGACGGCGATACCTCGGGCAAGACGGGCCACCTGCACCTGTTCATCGACCGGGATCCCACGCCGGCGGGGGAGTCGATTCCCAAGCCGGCCGACGGCTCGATCATCCACACCGCCGACACGAGCATTCCCGTGCCCAACCTGGCCAAGGGCGAGCACACCATCTGGGTGGTGCTCGGCAACGGCGCCCATGACCCGTGGAAGCCCCCGGTCATGGACAAGCTCACGTTCACGGTCTCGTAGCCGGCAGTCCGCTAGACACACGCAGTGCCCCAACCCGCGAGGGAACGCATCCTCGACGCGGCGTACACGTGCGTGTCGCGGTACGGCATCGCCAAGACGACAGTGGAGGACGCCGCCCGCGAGGCGCGCGTGGCGCGGGCGACCGTCTACCGCAACTTCCCGGGGGGCAAGGACCAGCTGATCCGGGAGACGATCTCGCGCGAGGCGGGCCGGTTCTTCGAGCAGCTGGCCATGGCCGTCGCCCACGCCGACTCATTCGCTGAGCTGCTGGAGGAGGCGTTGCTCTTCGGCCACCGCCAGGTGGAGGAGCACGAGGTCCTGCAGAAGATCCTCGTGACCGAGCCCGAGTTGCTGCTGCCCGAGCTCACCCTGGAGAGCACCCGCATCCTGCAGTTCATCAAGACGTTCATCCGGCCGAACCTGGCCCACGAGGCGCTGGCCCCGGGCGTGACCCTGGAGCAAGCCGTCGACCACGTGGCCCGGCTCCTGCTGTCGTTCGTGATGGCCCCTGGGCGCTGGGACCTGGAGGACCGGGCCCAAGTCAGGGAGCTGGTCCGCACCGAGCTGCTGAGCGGCGTCCTCCCTGTGTGACGTGCGACACATGAGACAAGGTTGACGATGAGACGGATCCGGGTATGGTGTCTCGCTAGTGACCCTCATCGAGGCTCGTCCGGCGCTCGACCAGCGGATTCTCGACGCCACCTTGCGGTGCATCGGCCGCTGGGGCGTGGCCAAGACCACCCTCGAGGACGTCGCCCGGGAAGCGGGCTGTAGCCGGGCCACCGTCTACCGCGCCGTCCCCGGCGGCAAGGACGGGCTGATCGAAGCGGTCGCGGCCCACGAGCTCGAAGGGTTCTTCTCCGGCCTCGGCGGTCGCCTGGACGCCGCCGCTTCGCTCGAGGACACGCTCGTGCAAGGCATGGCGTTCGCTTCGCAGTGGCTGGCCAACCATGCCGCCCTGCAATTCATGCTCGCCTACGAGCCCGAGACGGTGCTGCCGCACATCTCCTTCCGGCGCATGAACGACGTGCTGGCCACCGCGGCCGGGTTCGTGGCCCCGTATCTCGCCCGTTGGCTGCCCGCCGACGACGCCCAGCGCGCCGCCGAGTGGGGCGCCCGCATCGTGTTGTCGTACACCTCGTGCCCGGCCGACGACGTCGACCTGGCCGATGAAGCATCCGCCCGTCGCCTGGTGCAGACCTTCGTGCTGCCCGGGCTCGTCACCACCCCTTCGAAGTAACGAGAGGAGC
>JAFATL010000383.1 GCA_019243975.1 Actinomycetota bacterium
AGCAGGGCGGCGGTGGTCCACGGCACGAACCCGTACGGGTAGGCGAAGGCCTGGCCGTGGCCCAGCACCGGCATGTGGAGGGGGATCAGGTGGTGCGAGATGTACCAGACGTGGGCGTAGCTGATCATCGAATCGTGCGACACGTAGATGGCGTGGCTCACGATGTGGGCCCACACCCACACCCACACGCCGAGGAGGCCCACGGCCACCACGGAACCCAGGCGCGACGACGTCGCCGGGGACCGGCGGTCGGCGAGCGCGAGCGTGGACGTGGTCATGGCGGGTGAAGTGTCACACCCCGAGGCGGCGCCGCGGCGGAGGCCGGTGCTGGCGCTGGTGGCGGGCGTGGCCGTGGCCACCGACGTCGTGTTCGCCACCCTGTTCCGCACCCAGACGCACGAGGCGCCGTTGCGGTTGCTCCTGCTCGTGGGCGAGGTACTGGCCGGAGTGTCGGTGGCGGCGGCCGCATTCCGGTGGCGCTACCGGCTGTCGCTCGTCGCCGCCGTGCTGTCGTTCGTGCTGGTGGCCGGCACGGGGGCGTGGATCGGCGCCAACTCGCCCCGGCTGACGTGGTTCGGCCAGATGGTCAGCCACGGCAACCGGCACGTGCGCACGGTGGCCCTCACGTTCGACGACGGCCCCAACGCCTCCACGACCTTGCGGGTGCGCGACATCCTCGACGCCCACGGTGTGAAGGGCACGTTCTTCAGTGTGGGCAAGGCGGTCGACGCTCGCCCCGACATCACGCGCGCGTTGCTCGACGACGGGCAGCTTCTCGCCAACCACTCGTACCACCACGACTACGTGCGTTGGCTCGACCCCTGGTACCACGAGCTCGCCCACGCCCAGACCGCCATCGAACGCGAGGTGCACACGTGCCCGGCGTTCTTCCGGCCGCCCCACGGCCAGCACACGCCGCTGATGGCGCTGGCCGTGCACAAGCGCCACATGACGATGGTCGGCTGGGACGTGTCGGCGGGCGACTTCGCCACCACCAACGCCAACCTGGTGGCGCGCCGGGTGCTGGGGCGCGTGCGGCCGGGGTCGGTGATCGACCTGCACGACGGCCTCGACGGGCGCGTCGACGTCGATCGCCCAGTGCTCGTGCGGGCCCTGCCGATGATCCTCGACGGGCTCGACAAGAAGGGACTGAAGGTGGTGCGCCTCGACGCGCTGCTCCACCGGTCCGGTTACTTGCCGTCCTGCTGACGATCGGGCCGCTGGCGATCAGCCTGCGGACGCCGGCGCCCGCCGGGTGCGCCGCGACCGCCGCCACCACAGCCGTCCCGCCGCCAGCGGGATGGCGCAGATGTCGACGGCGGCGTCGAAGTAGCTGGTACGGGAGCGGAAGATCGGCACGGGCACGGGCACGTCGTTGCGCACGCGGTAGCCGAGCCGGCACAGCACCACCGCCACCTCGACGGTCTCGCTGTACTTCCAGCCCCGGTAGTACTGCAGGGCGTCGCACAGCGCACCGATGCGGAACACGCGGTACCCCGACTCGACGTCGCGCAACGGCTGGCCGGCCCACAGCGTGGCCCACGTGCTCATCACCCGGTTGCCGGCCCGCTTCACCCACGGGTAGTCGGACAGGTCGCGTTCAGCCAGGAGCGCGTCGAGGTGCTCGTCGAGCACGATGCGCTCCAGCGCCTCGAACTCCTCCAGGTCGTGCTGGCCGTCGGCATCCACCGTGAACACGAGGTCATTCGGTGACAACTCGCCGCCCTGCATGCGGCGGGCGATGTCGGTGAAGGCCAGGTAGTACGCGGCCGACATGCCCCGGTTGCGATCGAACGAAAGCAGCCGAACGTGGGGGTGGTCGGGCAGCCACGCCTGCACCTTGGCCCGGGTGCCGTCAGTGGAGCCGTCGTCGACGATCGTGAGGTCGGTGACGAGCGGGCTGAGCTGCTCGAGCACGGCGATGATCGTCGGTTCCTCGTTGTACGCGGGGACGACGGCCAGCCGTCGCGGTGCGTTGCTCACGTGACGACGACCGGCGCGTCGTGGTGCTGGTGCCAGGCGGCCGCCGACCGGGCCAAGGCGGCCGCGCCCACGGCGAGGGTGAGGAGACCACCGGCCGCGAGTGCGGTGGCGCCGTCGCCATGGCGTACGCGTTCATGGAACAGCAGCACGCCGACGATGACGCTCACCACCGGCTCGACCACGACCAGCACAGGGAGGGCGAGCGAGAGCGGCCCGATGTTGTAGGCGCGCTGCACGAACACGACGCCGACGGCGCCGACCACCACCAACGCGTAGGCCTGCCAGTCGGTGACGGCGCGCGCCAGGTGGTGCGGGAACAGCGCCGCCAGTTGCTTGCACAGCGCGACCCCGAAGGCGACGAGCAGCCCGCCGGCCAGCGCGAGCGTCAGCGTCTTGACGGCGTGAGCCCGGCGCGCACCGATGCGTTCGAGTACGAGCACCACCGCGGCCGTGAGCAACGCGTATCCAATCCAGGCGGGGCCGGTGGCGCCGTCGCGCCCGTGCGTGGGCTGGGCGGCGGAGAGGAACAGCACGAGGCCGGCGACGGTTGCGGCCGCCAGCACCACCTCACGGGGGGAGATGCGTCGGCGCGCCAACACCGCGTCGAGCGGCAGGGCGAACACCACGCCGGTGAGCACCAGCAGTTGCACCACGACGAGCGAACCGTCGCGCAAAGCGAGGAACCGCAGGCCGAACCCGACGCCGTTGGCGGCGATACCGGCCAGCCACACCGGCCGGCGGGCCAGGTGCACCAGCAGTCCGGTCCCGCCCGCCCGGGCCGGCGCCGCCGCCTGGGCGGCCTGGTACTGCAGCACCACGCCGACGGCGTAGGCGAGCGCAGCCCCGAGGGCGAGCAGGTTCGGCATCAGCCGGGCACCGTACCGCCCACCGCCCCGCAACCCCAGTACCACTCAAGGTGGTGTAGCAACCGCGCTGGGGGTTGACAATCCGCGGCTTTTCAGCATGATGGGACATCCGAATGCTCGAATCGGGATCCTGTTGGGGGGCGGCGGGGAGGAACCGATGGCAGGGAGCGACGTGGAGGACGACCCCACCAGGTTGCTGGAGCCGTTGTACGCGGCTGCGTCCGAGATGGTGCGAATGGCGGGGGACCCGGATTGCAACGAGTCCGCGGTCGCATGGAATGAGGGGTACTACAAGGGGATCTGCGACGCGATCGCGCGCCTCAGTGACTCGATCAGCGTGACGACACGCGGTCGAACGCTGCTCGTGCAGTTGCGCTAACCGAAGTCCAGCAGGCTCAGGTGGTCAGCTGATCAGCTGATCAGCGGGTCGCGCGGCAGGCCGAGGATGCGCTCGCCGATCTGGTTGCGCTTGATCTCGGAGGTACCGCCCGCGATCGACATGCCGCGGTGCATGAGCACGAGCATGTTGCTCATGCCGCCGGGGCCGTCCATGAACGCGGCTTCCGGTCCGCTCAACTCGGTGAGGATGGCCGCCGCGTCGTGGCCGATCTCCGACAGCACCAGCTTGGTGATGGCGCCTTCGGGGCCAGGCTCGCTGCCCGCCACGGCGCGGTTGGCGCTGCGCAGGTTGAGCAGCCCCATCGCCTGATTGTCGGCCACGTACCGCCCGATGCGCGCCGCTCCGCCCGACAGCCGCTCGGGGTGGGCGTCGAAGCTCGGTAGCAGGGCGTCGCCCGGCATCGACATGCCGCCCTGACCGCCGCCGATGCTCACGCTCTCGTTGCCGAGCGTGGCTCGGGCGACCGTCCAGCCGCCGTCGACCGGACCGACCACGTCGTCGTCGGGCACGAACACGTCGTTGAAGAAGACCTCGTTGAACTCCGACATGCCCGTGGTCATGCGCAGGGGCCGCACCTCGACACCCTCGGCGTGCATGTCGATG
>JAFATL010000408.1 GCA_019243975.1 Actinomycetota bacterium
TTCGGGCGCATGGGCTACGAGAAGGAAGCCCAGGAGATCCAGGACCTGTTCTTCGAGGGCGAGCGCGACAAGGGCATCGCCGCCGTGCCGACGCAGCTGGCCGCCGACATCTCCCTCATCGGTTCGGCCGAGAAGATCCGCGACGACCTGGGCATGTGGGAGGACGCCGGCGTCACCATGCTCGTCATCGGCGCCCGCGACCTGGCCGAGATGCGCAAGGTCGCCGAGGTGATTCTCGGCTAGTACGCGTGAATCTGGAACTGGTTACAGTTCCGCCATGCTCGTACACGACAAGCTCTTCATCGGCGGCGACTTCGTAGACCCCCAGGGCACCGACACCATCGAGGTGATCTCGCCCCGCACCGAGGAGCCGATGGCTCGGGTGCCGCACGCCAGCGAGGCCGACGTCGATCGAGCCGTGGCCGCGGCGCGCAAGGCGTTCGACGAGGGGCCGTGGCCGCGCATGTCGGCGGCCGAGCGGGCCGACATCATGGCCAAGGTGAGCGGGGGCCTGCAGGCCCGCTCGCAGGAGCTGGCGCAGACCATCACCGAGCAGAACGGCTGCCCGATCTCGTGGTCGATCATGGGCCAGGTCTTCGCCGCCACGATGGTGCTCGACTTCTACACCGGCCTCGCACGCGAGTACCCGTTCGAGGACCTGCGCCAGGGCATGTTCGGCCCCAGCCTCGTGCGCAGCGAGCCCGTCGGCGTCGCCGCCGCCATCGTGCCGTGGAACGTGCCCCTGTTCACCGCTGCGCTGAAGCTCGGCCCCGCCTTCGCGGCCGGCTGCACGGTCGTGCTCAAGCCGTCGCCCGAGACGCCGCTCGACACCTACGCGCTGGCCGAGGTGTGCAAGGAAGCGGGCCTGCCCGAGGGCGTGCTCAACATCGTCCCCGCCGACCGCGCCGTGAGCGAGTACCTCGTCACGCATCCCGACATCGACAAGGTCGGCTTCACCGGCAGCACCGCCGCCGGCAAGCGCATCGCGACGTTGTGCGGCGAGCGCCTGCGCCGCGTCACCCTTGAGCTGGGTGGCAAGTCGGCCGCCGTCATCCTCGACGACGCCAATCTCGACGAAGCCATTCCCGCACTCCTCGGTGGCGCCATCCTCATCAACGGTGAGGCATGCGTGGCCCAGACCCGCATCCTCGCGTCGCGCGACAAGCACGACGAGGTGGCCGAGCGCATCGCCGAGCAGCTGCGCAACCAGGTCGTGGGCGACCCGCTCAACCCGGAGACCACGATCGGCCCGCTGGTGACGGCGCGGCAGCGTGAGCGCGTCGAGGGCTACATCGGCATCGGCCAGGAAGAGGGCGCCAAGGTCGCCGTCGGCGGCGGCCGGCCCGACGGCCTCGACAAGGGCTGGTACGTCGAGCCCACGCTGTTCGTCAACGTCGACAACACCATGCGCATCGCCCAGGAAGAGATCTTCGGCCCCGTGCTGGCGGTCATCCCCTACGACACGCCCGAGGACGCCGTGCGCATCGCCAACGACTCGCACTACGGCCTGTCCGGCACCGTGTGGACGTCCGACGTCGACGCCGGCCTCGAGATCGCCAAGCAGGTGCGCACCGGCACCTACACCGTCAACGGCTTCGGCCTCGAGTTCGGCTCCCCCTTCGGCGGCTACAAGCAGTCCGGTCTCGGCCGCGAGCTCGGCCCCGAGGGCCTCGAGGCCTACCTCGAGAAGAAGTCGATCAGCCTCCCCGCCGGCTACACGCCTAAGTAGGTCGCTCCAGGAACACGCACTCGCGGGTCGGGTCCGACTTCAGCGGCTCGCGCTCGCCGGTGGGTTGGAACCCGCGGCTCCGGTAGAGCTTCTGCGCTGGTGAGTTGCCGTCGGTGACGCCGAGGCTGACCATCGACGCACCCTGCTGGCGGGCCCAGTCGATCACCGTGTCGAGGATCGTGGCGCCCAGCTTGGTGCCGCGGCGCTCGGGCGCCACCCACATGGCCATGACGTAGGCGAGTGACGGGGTCACGGCGTCGAGCCGGCCGTGGCCGAGGGCGTGCCAACCCTCCTCGTCCTCAGCTACGAACGTGACGCCATTCGTGATCCAGGAGCGGTACTCCTCGGGGTCGCGGTCCCGTTCCCGCTCGTAGCTGCTCCCGTATGCGTAGGGCGCATCGGCCAGGGCGCGCAGCCGGATCTCCTTCAGCCGGGCCAGCTCTGAACCAGACACTTCTCGGATGCGCATCCGGGTGGCAGGCTACGGGCCATGACCGCCGCTGCACGTCGCAATTTCGGGCTGCTCGCCATGGTTGGGGGCGCCTTGATGGTGATCGGGTCGCTCTTGCCGTGGTTCAAGATCGATGCGACGTTGACCACGATCACCCGCACGGGGATGGACGACAACGTCGGATGGATCACCATCATCTTCGGGGTGATCGCCGCCGGCATCGCCGTGCAGATCATCCGCGGCCGCGGTGTGCGCAGCGGCGTGCGCTGGAACGTCGGCCTGATCATCGTGGCTGCGTTGGCCGGCATCCTGGCGGCGGTGGTGTGGGCGGGCGGCACGTCGGCGTCGAAGTCGATCTCCGACCAGACGTTCGGCTTCGTCACCGCCAAGTACTCGACCGGGCTCTACGTCATCGCCCTCGGCATCGCATGTGTCATCGCCGCCGCCGCCGCGCTCGAGATCCTGCGCCAGCGCGTCGTCGACAAGGCGGCCGCGCCGACGAGGTGCCCGTGGTGCTCGGCGGCCGTGCCGGCGGGGGCGCGGTTCTGTGGCGCCTGCGGTCGCGACACGGCGGCCGCCGCGCCCGCGACCTAGGTCCCGGGACCGCCCGGCACGATCTCGCCGACGCTGAGGCCGCCGTCGAGGACGAAGTCGGCGCCGGTGAAGAAGCGGCTCTCGTCGGAGGCGAGGAACAGCACCG
>JAFATL010000435.1 GCA_019243975.1 Actinomycetota bacterium
GGATGCGCGCAGCGACTTGACCTCGCTGCCCTGCAGCGCGATCCCGCACTCGAACTCGTCGAGGATGTCGAAGTCGTGGCGCGCCTTGCGGTTCTGCGCCACCACCTTGGTTCCCTTCGGCGGCATGGGCCGACCAGCGTACGGCTAGGTTCAGCCAGCGTGTTGCGGCTCGGTGCGGACGTCTACCTGCGGATGGTGGGGCACTGCTTCGACGGGTTGCCGTTGGAGGCATGCGGGCTGCTCGGCGGCAATCCCGTGAGCGGGTTGGCGTCGGTCTGCTACCCGGCGAAGAACGTGGCCGAGTCGTCGAAGCTGTACACCGTCGACCCGCTCGACCACCTCAAGGCCGACCGCGACGCCGAGGGCCGCGGTCTCGAGATCATCGGGGTGTTCCACTCCCACACCCACACCGACGCCTACCCGTCGCCGACGGATGTGGCCCAGGCCCCCGACCCCACGTGGCACTACGTGCTGGTGTCGCTGCGGGACGAGGCGCCGGTCGTGCGCAGCTACCGGATCGTCGACGGGAACATCGCCGAGGAGCCCGTGGTTCTGGAAGCTCGGTAAAGTAGACCGTTCCAGTCAGATTTTCGGTAGAGCCAGGAGTCGCTCGTGCCCGTCGAGGTTCGCCTTCCCACCATCTTGCGCCAGGACGCCGGCGGCCAGGCCACGGTGAAGGCCAATGGCGCCACCCTCGGCGACGTGTTCGCCGACCTCACCCGGCAGTTCCCCAATCTGGCGGGCAAGGTCGTCACCGAGGAGGGCACCCTCCACAAGTTCGTCAACGTGTACGTGAACGACGACGACGTCCGCTACCTCGACAAGCTCGAGACCAAGGTGGCCGACGACGACGTGGTCTCGATCCTCCCGGCCGTCGCCGGCGGCTAGCCGGTCCCGAGGCACCGGGGTGCCCGTTTACGGCAGTGTCCTCGACCTGATCGGCAACACGCCGATGGTCGACATCAGCGCCCTCAGCCCCAACCCCGACGTCCGTATCGTCGTCAAGCTCGAAGGCCAGAATCCGGGCGGCTCGATCAAGGACCGCATCGCCCTGGCGATGATCGAGGACGCCGAGAAGGACGGCACGCTCAAGCCGGGCCAGACCATCCTCGAGCCGACGTCGGGCAACACCGGCATCGGGCTTGCCCTCGTGGCCAAGCTCAAGGGCTACCCGCTCAAGTGCGTGATGCCGGAGAACGTGTCGCCCGAGCGGCGCCAGCTGCTCGAGGTGTGGGGCGCCGAGATCATCAACTCCCCAGGCGGTGAAGGTTCGAACGGGGCCGTGCGCATGGCGCAGCGCCTCGCCGGCGAGCATCCCGACGTGTGCTTCCTCTACCAGTACGCCAACCCGGCCAACCCGAAGGCGCACTACGAGGGCACCGGTCCCGAGATCTGGCGCGACTGCCCGGAGGTCACCCACTTCGTGGCCGGCCTCGGCACCAGTGGCACGCTGCTCGGTGTCGGCCGTTTCCTCAAGGAGCGCAACCCCGACGTGCAGGTGTGGGCCATCGAGCCGCCCGCGGGCGAGATGGTCGACGGCCTGCGCAACCTCGACGACGGTTACATCCCGCCGATCTTCGAGGACAACGACGGGGCCGAGCTGCTCGACCGCAAGACGGTGGTGGGTCCCAAGGACTCGATCGAAGGCACGCGCCGCTTCACCGAGGTGGGCGTCTTCGCCGGTATCTCGTCAGGCGCGGTGCTGATGGGCGCGTTCAAGTGCGCCAAAGCCATCGAACGAGGGACGATCGTGATCGTGGCGCCCGACGCGGGTTGGAAGTACCTGTCGTCGGGCGCGTGGACCGACGACCTCGAGACCGTGACCGAACGGGCCAAGCGCATCAACTACTGGTAAGCAAACGGGCCGTGGACCTCGTCGAGCTCGAGGAGCAGGCCCGCCAGCTGCTGCCGCAGGGCGTTTACGACTACTTCGCCGGCGCCGCCGGCGACGAACTGACGCTGGCCGACAACGTCGACGCGTGGGACCGCATCCGTCTGCGGCCGCGCGTGTTGCGCGACGTGTCGCGCGTCGACACCAGCGCGACGGTGTTGGGCGCGCCGGTGCGGTCGCCGATCCACGTGGCGCCGACCGCGTTCCACCGCATGGCCCACGTCGAAGGCGAGGACGCGACGGCGCGGGGCGCCACTTCGGCGGGCAGCCTGTTCATTCTCTCGACCCGTTCGACGTCGCGCGTCGAGGACGTGGCTGCTGCCAGTGGCCACGGCGTGCGCTGGTACCAGGTGTACGTGCTGCAAGACCGTTCGAAGACGGAGGAGCAGGTCAAGCGGGCCGTGGCCGCCGGCTTCGGCGCCCTCGTGCTCACCGGTGACACGCCGTACCTGGGCCGGCGCCTGCGCGACGTGCGGAACGCCTTCGAGATCCCCGCCAACGTCGGCACCGCCATCGCCGAGGCGAGCGGCACCGGCATCATCGACCAGGCCGCCGACGTCACCTTCGACGACATCGCTTGGCTGATGGAACTCAGCGGCCTGCCCGTGCTGGTCAAGGGCGTGCTGCGGGGTGACGACGCCACCGCGTGCATCGACGCCGGCGCCGCCGGCGTGGTGGTCTCCAATCACGGCGGGCGCCAGCTCGACGGCGCCATCGCGTCGGCCGACGCGCTCCGCGAGGTCGTGGACGCGGTGGGCGACGCCGGCGAGGTCTACGTCGACGGTGGCGTGCGCCGGGGCATCGACGTCGTCCGGGCCCTGGCGTTGGGCGCCCAGGGCGTCCTCATCGGGCGGCCCGTCCTCTGGGCGCTGGCCAGCGGCGGCGCCGAGGGCGTGCGTCGCCTGCTGCGGGCGCTCACCCACGAGTTGGTGCTGGCGATGGCCCTGTGCGGGGCTCCGTCCATCGCCGATATTTCGCGCGACCTCGTCTTTTCGTAGTCTCCCCAGTCGTGCACGACGGTCCCATCGGGATGTTCGACAGCGGGTTCGGCGGCCTCACGGTCGCGCGCGCGCTGATCGACCTGCTCCCCGGTGAGGACGTCGTGTACTTCGGCGACACCGACCGCTATCCGTACGGGCCCCGTCCCTTGGAAGAGGTGCGCGACTTCGCGCTGCAGATCACCCGCCTTCTCGTCGAGCGCCACGACGTGAAGCTGGTGGTGGTTGCCTGCAACAGCGCGTCGGCCGCCGGCCTCGACCTGCTGCGCTTCGAGTTCGATGTGCCGGTGATCGGCGTGATCGACGCGGGCGTGCGGGCGATGCTGTCGGCCACGCGCAACAACAAGGTCGGCGTGATCGGCACCGTCGGCACGATCTCGTCGGGTGCGTACCAGCGCGCCGTCCAGAACCTGCGGGCGCCGGTCGAGCTCACTGCGCTGGCGTGCCCCGGGTTCGTCGAGTTCGTCGAGAAGGGCGAGACCGACAGCGACCAGGTGCACGTGCTCGCCGAGCGGTTGTTGGCGCCGGCGCGCCACGCGGGTATCGACAGCCTGCTGCTCGGCTGCACGCACTACCCGTTCCTCGCCCGCACCATCGGCGACGTGATGGGCCGCGACGTCGTGCTGGTGTCGTCGGCTGACGAGACGGCGTTCGAGGTGCGCGCCATCCTCGAGGAGACCGGGCTGGGCCGACGCACTCCTGGGAAGGGTTCACACCACTTCATCTCGTCCGGCGACGTGGATTGGTTCCGCCAGCTCGGGCGCCGCCTGCTCGGCCCCGAGCTCGACGACGTGGAGGCCTACTCGTGGCGTTGAAGCTCACCGTGCTCGGGTGCTCGGGGAGCTACCCGGGCCCGGGCGGGGCGGCCAGCGGCTACCTCGTCGAGAGTGACGAGACCCGCATCTGGCTCGACGCCGGCTCGGGCACGCTGGCCAACCTCCAGCGCCACATTGGGCTCGACGAGCTCGACGCTGTCGTCCTCAGCCACGAGCACCCCGACCACTGGGCCGACATCGAGGGCTTCCACATTGCGTGCAAGTACTTCCTCGAGCGCGAGGGCTTTCCGGTCTACGCGCCGGCCGGCCTGCGTGACGTCACCCACGACGACACCGAGCCGACCTTCTACTGGCACACCGTCACCGATCGGGACACGGCGGAAATCGGCGACCTGCGGCTCACGTTCTCCCGCACCGATCACGGCCCCGAGACCTTGGCCGTACGCATCGACGGCGGCGGGCGCACGTTCGGGTACTCGGCCGACACCGGCCCCCGCTGGTCGGTGGTCGCCTTGGGGTCGGGGCTGGATCTCCTCCTGTGCGAGGCCTCGTTCCTGCGCGACCGGGAGGGCAGCCTCCAGCACCTCAGCGCCCGGCAGGCGGGCACCTCGGCCCGCGAGGCCCGGGCCGACCGTCTGGTGCTCACCCATCTGTGGCCTACGGTGGACCCCGCCCAGATCCAGGCCGAAGGCACCGACGCCTTTGGCGCACCCGTGGAGCTGGCTGCCATCGACAAGGAGTTCGACCTTTGAGAGCCGACGGCCGTGAACCCGACGACCTGCGCCCCCTGAGCTTCGTGCGCGACTTCACCGAGTTCGCCCCCGGGTCGGTGATGGTCTCCATGGGCAAGACCAAGGTCTTGTGCACCGCGTCGATCGAGGAACGGGTGCCGCAGTGGATGCGCGG
>JAFATL010000399.1 GCA_019243975.1 Actinomycetota bacterium
CCGAGGCTGAACACGTCGTAGAAGTCACCGCCGACGGCGGCACCGGCGGCGGCGTAGCAGGCACCCAGCTCGGTGCCGGCGATGTCGGGCAGGGCGGCCGGCAACAGGCTTTGCTGCAACATCGCCGACACACGCGCCCGCTGGAGGGCCTGCGACGTCTCGGCCGCCAGGGCGAGCACGAACCTCTGCTCGTCCTCGTCGAAGAGTCGGCGCTCGGAGAAGCTGAAGCGCATGGCACCGAGCGTCTCCTCGGGCGTGGTGAGGGGCACGGCGCACATGGCGACGGTGTGGGGCTCGAAGCCGGCGAGAGCAGGAAAGCGCTCGTCGCGCTCGTCGACGGTCTCCAGCCACACGGGCTCGCCCATCCGCAACGCGTAGGCGGCGGGGAGCTCGGCGTTGCGCGGCTCCTGACGGAGGCGCTGCACGATGGCGTCGTCGTAGCCGAAGGTGCCGGGCACGGAGAGGCTCTCGTCGTCGGCGGCCAGCAGGATGCCTCCGCCCGAGGCGCGCAGGGCGGCGACGCCCTCCTGCAGCACGGCGGCGGCCACGGCCTCGGGCGTGTCGGCGGCGGCCAAGGCGACGGCCACGGTGTAGAGGCGGGCCGCTTGCTCGGCCGTACGGCGCGCCTGCTCGGCCTCGTCCATCTCGTCGAGCAGGCGCTGCTCGAACGGCACGACGTCGGGCCGCTCCCCGCCGCGAGCGGCGGCCCGCAACTGCTTGATGACCTCACCGACGTACCAACGCCGGAACACCCGGTGCTGGGGCGGCGTCTCCAGGGTCAACAAACGGTTGGCCCGGCTGTAGCCGTCGACCTCGTCGAGGGCGTTCAAGTACTCCTCGGCCGTGGTGCCAGCGTCGGCGGGAAGGTCGAGCACGAGGGTGGTGTGCGACTTGCCGGCCCGGGCGGCGTCAACGGCCTGGCGCTTCATCTGGAAGCGGGCGCCCTCGAAGCCGTGCACGACACGCTCGATGAGCTTGGCCAAGTCGGTCGGCACGGGGGCGGTGGTGCCCGCCTCCTCGCCGGCGCTGGCCAGGGCGAACTCGCGCACGAGGTTGTCGACGTGCGCCTTGGCCGCCACCAGCAACGACGTGGGAACGCGGCCGAGGTTGATGCGGATCTGCTCGACCCGGGTGCCGGCCTCGGCCGGCTCCGCCCACGCTTCGACCAGCTCGTTGTCGGTCTGCTCGGCGATGGTGACGGGGTCGTCGACGATCTCGGCCCACACGGTCTTGCCGTCGTCGGTCGGCTCGATGCCCCAGCGAGCGGCGAGGCGCCCGACCATGTGCAGGCCACGTCCGGTCATGGTGTCGGTCGACGCCAACGCAACGAGCGGCGCGCGTTGGTTGTTGTCGGTGACCTCCAAGCGGATGCCGTCGGCGAGCGGCACCACCTCCAACGCCGCGCAGCCGCCCCCGTGCAGCAGGGCGTTGGTGACCAACTCACTGGCGACCAGCTCGGCCGCGGCTTGGCTCACATCGGAGCGTCCGGCCATCGCCTCGCGGGCCAGCTGGCGGGCACGCCCGACGTGCTCACTGCCCGTGATCTCGATCCGCCTGGGGGCCGACACTGAGGCGTCAGTATCCCGCGAAGAGGGCCCAACCGGTATATTCACGGGGCCGACGGCCGACGAAACGTGCCCCCCGGCTCCACGATCGGAGACCAGCATTGGGCCCGGCCCTCGAGTTCACGACGGGCGCTGAAGACGGCACCGTCGTGCTCGCCGTCAAAGGTGAGATCGACCTTCACACCGTCCCGGAGTTGCGCGAACAGCTCCTGGGCCAGCTCACCACCGGCACGCCCATCGTGGTCCTCGACATGGCCGACGTTTCGTTCATCGACTCGACCGGGCTGAGCGTGCTGATCACCGCGCTGAAGCGGGCGCGCAGCCTGGGTGGTGACGTCAAGCTGCGCACGCCGTCGCACCAGACCTACAAGGTGCTCGAACTGACGCGCCTGCACCAGGTGTTCGAGATCGAGGGCGTGCCGGACGGTCTGACCTGACGCCTGCGGCCTAGCTGGCCGTCGTCGCCGTCGGGTCTTCGCCCGTCTCGGCGAGTGCCTCGGCGATGTCGCGCAGCCGGCGGTTCATGTTCTGTGAGGCCGTGCGCAGACGGTCGAAGGCCGTCGCGTCGGAGATGCGGTACCGCTCCATGAGAATGCCCTTGGCCTGACCGATCACGTCGCGCGACTCCATGGCGGCGCGGAGGCTGGCCTGGCGAGCCGACGCGTCGAGCACGACGGCGCCGTGGGATGCCAGCAGCACGGTGACCAATGCGTCCTCGTCGCTGAACGCGTCGGCGGTGAGGGCGTAGAGGTTGAGGGCGCCCAGGATGATGGGGCCGGTTTCGCGTGCGACCTGCAGGCGGCAGGCCAGCATGCTGCGGACCTCCAACTCGGTGCAGACCCGGC
Source organism: Actinomycetota bacterium (assembly GCA_019243975.1). GTDB lineage: Bacteria > Actinomycetota > Acidimicrobiia > Acidimicrobiales > JAFATL01 > JAFATL01. The sequence continues at coordinate 2,411 of JAFATL010000399.1, forward strand.
GCGAGAAGTTGGGCCAGCGGTCGTCGCGTTCGAGGTCGGGCGTGTACACCAGCCGCTGGGCGGTGGCCGCCTCCAGGCACGGGCCTTCGCCGCACTGGTACTGGATCTGATCGCCGAGCTGTGCAACGACGTCGGTGGCGCCGGCGGTGCCGAGCTCGCGTCCCTTGACCAGCGACACGCTGGCCATGTCGCAGCCGTCGATCAGGTGCACGGCCGCCGCCGTCAACCGGCCCAACGCCTCGTCGAGGTTCTCCGACACGTACAGCGAGCCGGCGGTGTCGGCGAACAGGCGAACGAGGTCGCCCCCGATGCCGTCGCCCTCGGAGCGACCGAGCTCGGCCAGAGGGTCGCCGCGGGGCGGCGCTTCGTTCGTGTGCACCCAGGTCACGGTGCCGGGCTCATTACCGATCATCTCGAGGTCGTCGTCGGCGTTGGCCACGAGGCTCTCCACCGTGTCGGCGGTCGCCAGTGCGTCGTCGATGGCTTCGAACAACATCACCGTGCGAGCCGAGTCGAGAAGACCACGCACGCCCTCGTCGACACACAGGCGGGCCGTCCCGCCGGCGCCTTCGATGAGGTCACGCACCTCCGACAGCGCCGGCACGGCGTTGGGGTCGACGCCCTCGAGGCCGCGCAGGTCGATCGTGACCTCCCGCGCACCGTCGTCGATGCAACGTTGGACGGCCGTCCGCAGTTCGGGCACGGCGCCCGGCGTGAGGTCACCGGAACACACCACGACTGCAGCCGGCCCGGCGGTTGTGACTTCGAACCGTGACGTGGCCATGGCTTCTCGGCCGTCGCTCTACCCCGCCACGGCACCCGTCGAACCTGCCCGTTCTCACGCACCGTGCATGAGGTCGGCATGACGGGGGTAGACGGCGACCGTGCTCAGCTACGTGATCGCAGTGGTTGTCGGTGGAGTGCTGGTGGGAACCCTCGGGCCCCGGGTCGTGCAACGCGCCCTGCCCGAAGCGGATGCGCCCCCCTTCAGCTGGGTCGCCGCCGCCGCCGCCCCGGTCGCCGCCCTCGTCGCCGGGCTGCTGATGCTGCCCCTCTTCGGCCGAGCCGGCGGCTGGATCCTGGCGGTCGCCGCCGCCGCCCTCGTCGTGTGGCGTCTCGCCATCCCCTCCCTCCCCGACGCCCTCCGCAACCGCATGGACGAGTCGGGCGTCACCGGCCTCCACTCCTAGGCCTTCCCCCTCGCCGCCTTCAAGCGTGACCCTTCCCTCCTGACGGGCGCGCCGGTACCCTCGGCCTAGCTCCCTTCCCCTCGGTCTGTTTCAGGCCGCCCTTATGGTCGTGGAAACGCCGTTCTCGGCCCCGATCACGACCCGAAGGAGGCCCTTAAAGGAGGGGGTGCGCGGATGCGCCGCCTGTTCACGCCCGAGGACGCGCTCCAACAAGGAGTGACCCGAGCCGCGCTGCGCTGGGGCGAGCGCCAGCAAACGTGGCGTCGCGCCGTGCGCGGTGTCTACGCCGATGGTCCCGAGCCGGTGAGTGCCGTGGATCTGGCCAGAGCGAAGGTGATCCAGTCGTGTTCCGTCGCCCGGGGCCGGTTGGCGGGCGTGCTGCACGACCTCGACAGCGTGCGGCTCGCCGGTCGGGAGGGACGGTTGCCTCCGCTCGTGTGCGCCTCGGTCGTGTGCATCGACGGCGTGCCGTGCGCGGAGGGGACGCAAACCATGATCGATCTGGCCGCGGCCCTCGACGATGCGACGTGGGAGCAGGCCCTCGAGTGCGCGCTGCGTCGCCAGCTGACCACCATCGCCGAGATCGATGCGCAGCTGCCTGCACTCGGACGCGCCAAAGCTCCGGGCACGGCACGGATTCGGCGCGTGCTCGATCGGCGTCCGCGGTGCGTGGTCCCGACAGGCAGCCTGCTGGAGACCGCCATGGTGCAGGTCGCGCGCGGAATCGAGGGCCTCCCCGACCCGGTGCGGCAGCTTCGCATCGAGAACGAGTACGGCGAGTTCGTCGCCTTCGTCGACCTGGCGTGGCCCGAGCTGGGCATCTTCATCGAGCTGGATGGCCAGCACCACAAGGACCAGCCCGTCTACGACTCCAGCCGCGAGACGGCGGTCGTTGCCGCCACGGGCTGGCTGTGCGGTCGCTTCACCTGGCACGAGGTCATCGACCTTCCCGCCTTCGCCCGTCGCCGCCTGGCCCGCATCGTCCAGCAGGCGCGCCTTCGCCCCATCGTCAACCAGTAGCCGTCGT
>JAFATL010000508.1 GCA_019243975.1 Actinomycetota bacterium
GATCACCGAGCTGCTCGACATCAGCCGCCTCGAGACGGGCCGCCTCACCTTGCGCCGGCAGATGGTCGACCTCAGCGGGGTGGCGGCACGCGTCGTCGACAAGCTGGGCTTCGACTACCCCGACCTCGATGCCGACGTGGTGTTCCCGACCACGTTCCCCGAGGTGTACGCCGACCCCGACAAGGTCGAGCAGGTCCTCACCAACCTGGTCGAGAACGCGTGCAAGTACGCGTCGCCCAAGGGCATCACCGTGAGCGGCGAGGTGTCGCTCACCGACGTCGCGGTGGCAGTGGCCGACCGGGGCGAAGGAATCCCCGAGGCCGACCTGCCCCGCGTGTTCGACAAGTTCTTCCGCCGGCCCGAGGGCCGGCCGACGGGCTCCGGCCTGGGCCTCTGGATATCGCGGGGCCTGGTCGAGGCGCACGGCGGACAGCTCATCGCCACGTCAATCCTGCAGCAGGGCACGACGTTCCGATTTACGCTGCCGTTGGACGCGTTCGAGCAGCTGCACGCCTGAACGCATCGTCCGCCCCCGATCTCATGAGCACCGATCTCGACATCGCACGCGTCGAAGCCGACGCCACCCAGGCCCTGAGCGACGCGTCGTCGCTTGTCGACCTCGACGAAGCGACCACCCGCGTCCTGGGCAAGAAGTCGGCGCTCAACCAGATCAGCCAACGCCTCGGCTCGCTCGATCCCGACGCCCGCAAGGAGGCGGGCCAGGCTCTCAACGCCGCCCGCTCCCGAGTGCAATCGGTGGCGGCCTCTCGTCGCGACGAACTCGAAGCGGCGGCGAGAGCCGAGCAGTTGGCGGGTGAGCGCCTCGACCTCACCGAGACCATGGGCCGTCTGCCTCGCGGCCGGCTCAACGTGGTCACGCAGACGTGGGAGCGCCTCGAAGACGTCTTCGTGGCGATGGGCTACATCGTGGCCGAGGGTCCCGAAGTCGAGAGCGACTGGTACAACTTCACCGCCCTCAACCTGCCGGTGGCCCACCCCGCCCGCAGCGCCCAGGACAGCGCGTACCTCGACCTGGGTGAGCCCGAGTCGGTGCTGTTGCGCACCCAGACGTCGCCCGTGCAGATCCGCCTGATGGAGGCCCAGAAGCCGCCCATCTACGCCATCATGCCGGGCCGGGTGTACCGGCGCGACACGCCCGATGCCCGCCACAACCCGACCTTCACCCAGATCGAAGGGCTCGTCGTCGACCGCGGCATCACGTTCGGCGACCTGGCCGGCACCATCGAGGCGTTCACCAACGCCTACTTCGGGGCCCGCATGCACTCGCGCCTGCGGCCGTACTACTTCCCGTTCACCGAGCCGTCCGCCGAGCTCGAGGTCACCTGCGTGATCTGTGAGGGGGCGGGCTGCCGCACGTGTTCCAACACCGGATGGATCGAGCTGGGCGGGTGCGGGATGGTGCACCCCAACGTCTTCCGCAACGTCGGCCTCGACCCGGAGGAGTGGTCGGGTTTCGCCTTCGGCTTCGGCATCGACCGGTTGGCGCAGGTGCGCCACGGCATCGCCGACATGCGCGTCCTGTTCCAGAACGACGTCCGCTTCATCGAGCAGTTTTAGACCGCCATGCTCGTCCCCTACTCCTGGCTTCGCGACTTCACACCTATCGAGTCGGATCCCGACACGGTGGCGGCCGCCCTCAACGACCTCGGCATGGTCGTGGAAGGCATGGACCGCATCGGTGAGGGCCTCGACGACGTGGTGGTGGCGCGCGTACTCGAGACGCGCGTGCACCCCGGTGCCGACAAGGTGCAGCTCGTCGATGTCGACGCGGGCGACGGCAGGCAGCTGCAGATCGTGTGCGGCGCCTTCAACTTCAAGGCCGGTGACCTGGTGCCCCTGGCCCCGGTGGGGGCGACGCTGCCCGGCGACTTCACCATCGGCCGCCGCAAACTGCGGGGCGAGTGGTCGGAGGGGATGCTGTGCTCGTCGCGCGAGCTGGGGCTGGGCGACGACCACGCCGGCATTCTGATCCTCAACACCGACGTCGCCACGGGCACACCGCTGGTGGCGGCCCTGGGCCTCGAGCCCGACGTGGTCTACGACCTCGACATCACGGCCAACCGGCCCGACGCCATGTCGGTGGCGGGCGTGGCCCGTGACCTGGCGGCCAAGTTGCACCTGCCTTTCTCGTTGCCGTCGCCGTCGGTGGCCACGTCGGGCGCCGACGCGTCGACGTTGACGAGTGTCGTGATCGAGAGCCCCGAGCTGTGCCCGCGCTTCACTGCGACGGTGATCGACGGCGTGAGCATCGGCGACGCGCCGGCCTGGGTGCAGCGCCGGCTCGTGATGGCAGGCATGCGACCGATCAACTCCATCGTCGACGCCTCCAACTACGTGATGCTCGAGCTCGGGCAGCCCACGCACCCCTACGACTGGGCGAAGCTGCCTGGGCACGGGTTCGTCGTGCGGGCTGCACGTCCGGGCGAGACGCTCACGACCCTTGACGGCGTCGAGCGCCGCCTGGGCGACGGCGAGGACTGCGTGATCTGCGACGCGAACGGCGTCGCCGTCGGCATCGGCGGGATCATGGGCGGCGCGTCGTCGGAGATCGACAGCACGACCACGCGCGTGGTGCTGGAGGCGGCGTACTTCACGCCGATGGTGATCGCCCGCACGTCCAAGCGCATTGGCCTGCGCACGGAGGCGTCGGCCCGCTTCGAGCGAGGCACCGACCCGGAGGGCATCGAGCGCTCGGTCGCACGCTTCTGCGAGCTGATCGACGGCACGGTGGCGCCCGGCGTCGTCGACGTTCGCTCGTTGACGACCGAGCGGCCGCGCGTACGGGTCCGCACGGCGCGCGTCAACGCCATCCTGGGCACGTCGTTGTCAGACGAAGCCATCCAGGGGTACCTCGAGCCC
>JAFATL010000618.1 GCA_019243975.1 Actinomycetota bacterium
GCGGACGCAAAGTGAGAAGGGGGTCGGCCATGGCTACAGGTAACTTCACAGGATGCCGCCCCTCCCGCGCCACTTACTGCCGATGACGGCAGCCGTCGGCGACGGCGGGCGGTTGTCCGTGGGTGGCGTCGACCTGCTCGACATCGCCGCAGAGTGGGGCACGCCGGCGTTCGTCTACGACGAGGCCCACCTGCGGGCGCGCTGCCGCGAAGCCGTCGACGCTTTCGGCGACGGCGTGGCCTACGCGTCCAAGGCGTTCCTGTGCAAGGCGATGGCGGCTCTCGCGTACGAGGAGGGCATGCACATCGACGTGTCGACCGGCGGCGAGCTGCATGTGGCGTTGGCCGCGGGCGTTCCCGCCGAGCGTCTTGTGCTCCACGGCAACAACAAGTCGGAGGCCGAGCTGGCTCGGGCCCTCGAGGTGGGCGTGGGGCGGATCATCGTCGACTCCTTCGACGAGATCGACCGGCTCGAGCGGATGGGCGCAGAGGCGTTCGTGCTCCTGCGCGTGACGCCTGGCATCGAGGCCCACACCCACGAGTACGTGATGACCGGCCAGGAGGACAGCAAATTCGGCTTCAGCATCGCCAGCGGCGCCGCCGCCCGGGCCGTCGAGCGCGTGCGCACGTTGCCCAGCATCGAGCTGCTCGGGCTGCACGCCCACATCGGCAGCCAGGTGTTCCTGCTCCACTCCTTCCAGAAGGAGGTCGAGGTGCTGGCGCCGTTCTTCGCGCCCCTTGGCCTGCCCGAGCTGGTGATCGGCGGTGGCCTCGGGGTGGCCTACGTGGTGGGCGAGGAGTCGCCGACCATCTACGAGTGGTCGGCGGCGATCCGCGAGGCGTGCACGGCGGCCGGTGTCCCCGCGGAGACGCGCGTCACCGCGGAGCCGGGGCGGTCGATCGTGGCCGCCGCCGCCGTCACGCTCTACACCGTCGGCACCATCAAGCAGCTGCCCGGGATCCGCACCTACGTCGCCGTCGACGGCGGCATGAGCGACAACCCGCGGCCCGTGCTGTACGGCAGCGGCTACGAGGCGTTCCTGCCGCGCGCCACCGATGCCGAGCGTCCGAAGCAGGCGACGATCGTGGGCAAGCACTGCGAGTCGGGTGACGTGCTCGTGCGCGACGCCTGCCTGCCCGACGACCTGGCGGTGGGCGACGTCCTCGCCACACCCGTGACCGGCGCCTACGGCCACTCGATGGCGTCGAACTACAACAAGGTGACCAGGCCGCCGGTGCTCTTCGTGCGGGACGGCCAGGTGCGGCCGGTCGTGCGCCGGGAGACGCTCGACGACCTGCTCCATCTGGATGTCTGAGGTGGGACTTGTAGGTTGGGCCCCGTGAACGGACGACCGGTGCGAGTGGGGCTGCTCGGCTGCGGCAACGTGGGCGGCGCCCTCGCCGAGCTCATCGTGGCCGAGGGCGCCGCCGTGGCCGAACGCACGGGCGTGCGCCTGGAGATCACTCGGGTGGGTGTCCGCGATCTGGCCAAGGCGCGTCCGGCGTCGCTCCCCGACGGTGTGCTCACCGATGACGCCGAGGCCGTCGTCTCCGCCGCTGACGTCGACGTGGTCGTCGAGACGATCGGCGGCGTCGAGCCGGCCCGCACCCTGCTGCTCGACGCCCTGAAGGCGGGCAAGCCGGTGGTGTCGGCCAACAAGGAGTTGCTGGCGGTGGCGGCCGCCGAGATGTTCGAGGCGGCGGCGGCCGCGGGCGTCGACCTGCTGTTCGAGGCGGCGGTGGCCGGCGGCATCCCGCTCATCCGACCGCTGCGCGAGTCGCTGGCCGGCGAGCGCCTCACGCGCGTCATGGGCATCGTCAACGGCACGACCAACTACATCCTCACCCGCATGGCCGAGGAAGGCGCCAGCTACGAGGACGCCTTGGCCGAAGCCCAACGGCTGGGGTACGCCGAACCCGACCCCACCGCTGACGTCGACGGCCTCGACGCCGCGGCCAAGGCGGCGATCATCGCCGGCATCGCCTTCGGCGGGAAGGTCGTCGCCGGCGACGTCTACACCGAAGGCATCCGCGCCATCACCGCGCGCGACATCGCCTTCGCCGACCAGTTGGGCTACGTCGTGAAGCTGCTGGCGATCGCCGACCAGGTCGAAGGACGAGTCGCCGTGCGGGTGCACCCGGCGATGGTGCCCAAGACCCATCCGCTGGCGTCGGTGCGGGAGTCGTTCAACGCCGTGTTCATCGAGGGCGAGGCGGTGGGCGAGCTCATGCTGTACGGACGGGGCGCCGGCGGTATGCCGACGGCGAGCGCGCTCCTCGGTGACCTCATCGACGCCGCCCACAACCTCCGGGCCGGTGGGGCCGGGCGGGCGCCTGCACTGGGCGCCGCCAACCTGCGGCCCGTCGACGAGCTCAACGCGCAGTACTACTTCAC
>JAFATL010000685.1 GCA_019243975.1 Actinomycetota bacterium
GGTAGTCGCCCACGACCTCGCCGACTCCCGGGAGAAACGCCAGTACGCCGTCGGGCAGGCCGCCCGCCCGCAGCGCCTCGACGAGACGCCACGCGATGGCCGGTGTCTGCTCGGCGGGCTTGAACAGAACCGCGTTCCCGGTGACCAGGGCGGCGGCGACCATGCCGGTTGGAATGGCGAGCGGGAAGTTCCACGGGGCGATGACGACGCCGATGCCCTTGGCCTGGTAGCGCAGCACGTTGGTCTCGCCCGGCGGCGACTGCACGGCTCCACCGCGGTCGAGCCGCAGCATCTCGCGCCCGTAGTACTCGCAGAAGTCGATCGCTTCACACACGTCGGCGTCGGCCTCCGCCCACGGCTTGCCCGCCTCGAACACCTCCAGGGCCGCCAGGTCGTAGCGCCGCTCGCGCATCCAGTGAGCGGCGCCGAAGAGCACCGCACTGCGGTCGCGGGCCGGCGTGTGCCCCCACCGCTCCCACGCCTGCGTGGCCGCTTCGATGGCGGCGTCGGCCTCCCTCGTTCCACACGACGCCGAGGTGGCGACGATCGTCGCCGGTCGCGCCGGGTCGACCGACGGGATCGTGTCGGCGGTGCTGACCTCGCGCCCGCCGATCAACGCGGGCACGCGGAACCCCAATCCGCTGCCGGCAGCGCGCACCGAGACCGCCATGGCCGCCCGTGGCGCCGACCGGCGCCACTCCGACACGGGCTCGGGCTCGTAGTCGGTCGGGCGGGTCGGGTCGGTGCGCGGGCGCGGTGGCGGCACCACCAGATCCGGCAGGTGGTCGACGGTGGGCGGCGCCAGGAGCTCGTCGAGGTCGCGTCCTTCCGCGAAACGGTGACGCACGAAGCTCTCGTTGGAGGTGTTCTCCAGCAGTCGCCGCACCAGGTAGGCCATGCCCGGCACCAGCTCGCCGACCGGCGCGTAGACACGCAGCCGCATGCCCAGCCGTCGCAGGGCGGCCTGGATGGGCTCGGCCATGCCGTACAGCATCTGCAGCTCGTACCCGCTGTCGGGGATGCCGTGGTCTCGCGCGTAGGTGACCGCGTACGCCAACGAGCGCAGGTTGTGCGAGCCGAATGCGGCCCGCACGCTGCCGTGGTTGTCATGCAGGAGGCGGACGCAGCGCTCGTAGTTCGCGTCGGTCTGTTCCTTCTCCTCGAACACCGGCACCGGCCAGCCGTGGTAGCGCGCCTCGATGGTTTCGGAGTCCCAGTAGGCGCCTTTGACCAAGCGCACGCCGAGCGGCCGAGGCCGCTGCGACGACCACGCGATGAGGTCGGCCAGGTCGTCGCGGCTGTCCTTCAGGTACGCCTGGATGACCACGCCTGCGTCGAGGTCGGCCAGCTCCGGCTCCGCCAGCAACTCGCGGAACAGCTGCAGGGTGAGGTCCTTGACGCCGTAGTGCTCCATGTCGAAGTAGACGAACGCACCGTTGCGGGCCGCCTTGCGCAGGATCGGCCGCAACCGTGCCTTGGCCTGCGCCAGCCCTTCGTCGCGGGTCAGCGGTGCGTACAGCGACGCCAACGCCGTGGGCTTGAGGCTCAGGTTGACGCGCGGCAGCGGGCCGGTGTCGTCGAACTCGAGCAGGTCGTCGGGAGCCCACGCGGTCGTGGCGCGGAGCAGAGCGTCGAGCAACTCGTCGACGCGCGCTGCGTACCGGTCGGCCTCGGGCTCGGTGACGGTCTTCTCGCCCAACAGGTCGACGGTGAAGGCGCTGCCCTCGCGCCAGAGGCGATGGAGTCCCTTCACTGCTTCGTCGGGCGTGGTGCCCACGATGAACTGGTGCGCCATGCGCGTGATCTGGCGCCGGGCGATCGATGCCGAGATGGCCCCGCCGCCCGGCAGGCGGTCGGCTACGCCGATGCCCATGTCGAGGAGCTTGGGCGCGTCGCCTTCCTCGAAATACTCGTGGATGTGCCGCAACACATCGGCGTCGCCCGTCGTCGCCGGGAACACGTCGACGAACCGGAACAACTGCGTCTTGAACGACGGGTGCGACATCGCCCAGCCGAGCATGCGGTCGCTCCACCACGACATGCGGTAGACGCTCGCCGCCTGGTCGGAGCCGACCTCGGCGATCCTTCTCGCCAGGTCGGTGACCTCGGTGTCGAGCGTCGTCGGCATTGGCTGCGCTACCGGCGGTCCCAGTCGGGGTCGAGCTGGTGGAGGAACTGGTCGCAGCGTTGGGCCTCGTCGTCCTCGCCGATGGCGGCCGCCATGCGACGCAACCCGTCGAGCGAGCGCAGGAACCCCTGGTTGGTCGGCGCCCGCCATCGGACGTAACCCGAGCCCCGCCAGCCCGCGGCCCGAAGCTGGTCGAGGCCGCGGTGGTAGCCGACGCGGAAGTAGGCGTAGGCGGTGATCGTCTGACCTTGCCCCTCCGCCCTCTCGCCCAGAGCGGCCCACGCGTCGCACAGCTTCGGGTAGGTGGCGGCGGCCCGTTCCGGATCACTCGCCAGCAGGTCGAATGCGCCTGACGGCGGCGCGGGCAGCTCGGTCTCGGGCGGGCGGCTCCCCAGCGGGACATCAGTCATGGATGGCATGGTGGCACGTGGCCGCCTGCATCTTCTGCGACATCCGCGATGGCAAGGTGCCGGCCCACGTCGTGGGCCAGGACGACGACACGATCGCCTTTCTCGACCAGCGGCCGTTGTTCCCCGGTCACGTGCTCGTGATCCCGCGCCTGCACCACGAGACGTTGATGGACCTTCCGCCCGAGTTGGTGGCGCCGCTGTTCGTCGCCGTGCGGCGCATGAGCGCGGCGGTGAAGGATGCGATGCACGCCGACGGCGTGTTCGTCGCCAACAACAACATCGTGAGCCAGAGCGTGCCCCACCTCCACGTCCATGTCGTGCCCCGCAAGCGCAAAGACGGCCTGCGGGGCTTCTTCTGGCCGCGCGGGAAGTACGGCGGCAACGAGCCCAACGACGTGGCCGACGCCATCCGGGAGGCCGTGCACCGGCTGGGCGCGTAGCGTCAGGCCGCCATGGACCTCCTCCTCATCCGGCACGCCGAGCCCGTACGCATCGTCGACGCCGACGGACCCGCCGATCCCCACCTGCACGAGCGGGGCCTGCACCAGGCCGACCGGCTCGCCGCGTGGTTCGCCGACGAACCGATCGACGCGGTGTGGTCCAGCCCGATGAAGCGGGCCCGTGAGACGGCCGGACCGTTGGCCGCCGCGCAGGGCCTGCCCGTGCTCGTCGACGAGGAGCTGGCCGAGTTCGACGCCGAGGCGACGAGCTACATCCCCATCGAGGAGCTCAAGGCGGAGAAGGACGAGCGCTTCCTCGCCATGGTCGAAGGACGGCTGGAGGACTTCCAGGTCGACCCCGAGGCGTTCAAGCTCGGTGTGGTCGGAGCCATCGAGCGGGTCATCGAGGGGCACCCGGGCAAGAAGGTCGCGGTCGTGTGCCACGGCGGGGTCATCAATGCGTACGTCGGTCACATCCTCGAGATCGCCCGACCGCTGTGGTTCGAACCCGGTTACACGTGCATCAACCGCATCGCCGCGTCGCGGGGTGGGGTGCGCTCCGTCGTGAGCCTAAACGAAATGGCCCACCTGCGGCCCCTACACTGAGTCCGAGAGCAGGGGGGAACAGGAGGCGCCGATGATCGTCGGCTTCATGATCGACCTGTTCGCGTTCGCGGCGGTGAATGGCTTCCTCACCGCGGTGTGGGTGCTCGACGGCAGCGGCACGTGGGGCAACGTCAAGCAGATCGCCCAGCATCCCGACACTGCCCTCAAGATGCACTTCTGGCCGGTGTGGCCCATCCTCGGCTGGGGCGTCCTGCTGGTCATCCACTTCGGTGTGGTGTTCAGCGTGCTCGCCTTCGGCGGGCGGGCTCGGCGCCACCGCCGCGAGGTGGCCAAGCAAGCGGCGGCGGCCGCCATCCAGCTCGGCAAGAAGTCGGCCGAGCACCTGGCCGCCAAGCACCGGCCGACCGCCCTGCCCACCGGGCCGCGCCGTCAGTGGGTGGCGGTGATGTTCACCGACGTGGCCGACTCCACCGGTCTCAACGAATCACTGGGCGACGAGGAATGGGCGCGCGTCCTCGGGAAGCACCGCGAGTTCATCAAGGCGTCGTTCGTGAGCTGCGGCGGCGAGGTCGTCGGCAGCCAGGGCGACGGGTTCCTCGGCCGCTTCAACACGCCGGCCGATGCTGTCGAGTGCGCCGTCGGCATCCAACGCGAGCTGCACCAAGTCGAGCACTCGGCCGGCTTCCCGCTGCGCGTGCGCATCGGCGTGCACGCCGGCGACGCCATGGAGGACGACGGTGACCTCATCGGCCAGGTCGTCAACCTGGCCGCCCGAGTGACCTCGGCCGCCCACCCGGGCGAGATCCTCGTCACCGAACCCGTGGCCGACGCCATCGCCAGCGACTTCACCTGCGAGGACCGCGGCCTCAAGGACCTGCGAGGCGTCTCCCAGCCCCGCCACGTCCTGGCCGTCCGCTGGGCCCCCGACTAGCGCGGACTGATCAGACGTCGATGGTGGTGGCGTCCTCGATGCCGAGCACCTCGAGGGCGCGGCCGAGCCCGACGTAGACCGCGACGCACATCGTGAGGTCGAGGACCTCGGGGTCGGTGAACGCGGCGCGGAGACGCTCGAAGAGGTCGTCGTCGATGCCGGCGTGATCGGTGGCGAAGCGCTCGGCGTACTCGATTGCCAGCCGCTGCCGTTCGGTGTAACCCACGTACGACGACGCCTCGGCCACGTGCTCGTAGAGGTCCTCGGTGACGCCCGCCTCGAGCACCGACGGCGCCCGGAACGTGCTGCAGGCATTGCACGCGTTGAGCTGGGCGATCCGCATGCGGGCCACCTCCCGCTCACTCGCCGGGAGCACGCTCTT
>JAFATL010000072.1 GCA_019243975.1 Actinomycetota bacterium
TCGGGCAAAGAGGGCTCGGGCGCCCAGCAGCTGGCCAACTACTTCGTGGGCCAGGTCGTCGGCCAGATGAACCAGGTGCGGCCCACCCGCCAGGTCGTGCTCGACATGGTCACCGAGTACGCCGAAGTGGCCGAACAGTTCGCCAAACAGGTGCAGAACTAACCTTTCCGGCATGGCACGAGCCGCCGCGTTCTTCGACCTCGACCGCACGCTTCTGCGAGGGGCGAGCGGGCCGCTCATCAACGAAGCGTTGTCCGCGGCGGGCATCATCCCCGAGCGGGGCGTGGGTGCCCAGAAGCTGATCTACGGCGTGTTCAACGCGGTCGGGGAGACGCTGCCCGCGATGGCGCTGGCCCGGGGCGCGGCACTGGCGGCCAAGGGATGGTCACGCGAAGCCGTGCGCCAGGCCGGAAAGTCGGCGGCCGAGGAGCTCGAGCACCTCGTGGCGCCCTACGCGCCTGGCCTCATCGCCGAGCATCGCGACGCGGGTCGCCCGGTGGTGCTCGCCACGACGACACCGCACGACCTGGTCGCTCCGCTGGCCGAGCGCCTTGGCTTCGACGACGTCGTGGCGACGCGCTACGCCGAGGACGACGGCGGCATGTACACCGGCGCCCTCGAGGGCGAGTTCGTGTGGGCGCGCGGGAAGCTGAGCGCGGTCCGCAAGTGGGCGGCCAACAACGACGTCGACCTGCGCCAGAGCTACGCGTACTCCGACTCGGTCTACGACACGCCATTGCTGTCGGCCGTGGGCCACCCGCACGCCGTCAACCCCGACCCGCGGCTGCATGCCTTGGCAATCGTGCGCCGGTGGCCGGTGCTCAACCTCGACGTGCCGCCCGGCGTGCCGAAGCTGGTCGGCGTCGAGCCGGCGGACGTGCTCAAGCTCCTCTCGCGTCCGCAGCTCTTCCCCTACGCCCGCTTCGACATCGCCGGCACCGAGCGCCTGCCCAAGAGCGGCCCGGCCATCGTGGTCGCCAACCACCGCAGTTACTTCGACACCGTCGCCCTCGGCCTCACGGTGATGAAGGCGGGGCGGGCCCCGCGCTTCCTCGGCAAGAAAGAAGTGTTCGACGCCCCGGTCGTGGGGCCGATGGCCAAGGCCCTGGGTGGCATCCGCGTCGACCGGGGCACCGGTTCGGACGAGCCCCTCCGGGAGGCGGCCCGGGCCCTCGACGCGGGCGAGATCGTGGCCCTCATGCCCCAGGGCACCATCCCCCGCGGCCGGGAGTTCTTCGAGCCCCAGCTCAAGGGCCGCACGGGCGCCGCCCGGCTCGCCGCCATGACCGGGGCCCCGGTGATCCCGGTCGGCCTGTGGGGCACCGAGCACGTGTGGCCGCGGTCGGCCAAGGTGCCCAACGTGGTCAACGTGCTGAACCCCCCGACGATCATCACCCGGGTCGGGCGCGAGGTGGCCCTCAGCGGCGACGACCCCGCCATCGACACCGACCGCATCATGGACGCCCTCATGGACCTGCTGCCGCCCGAGTCACGGGAGCGGCGGGAGCCGACGGAGGAGGAGATCCGCCGGGCCTCGCCCTCCTGACCGATCTGGCAAGTCGTGCTTCTCTAACTGGAAAGCGCCGGTGACGAACTTCACAGCGCGCGTTGCCACCGACAGGCGTACGGTTAGCCACATGCGCAACAAGTCGACGCTGTCACGCCTCGACGACTGGCTCCTCGTGGGCGTCATCACGGTGGTTGCCGCCTGGGTCGTCTTCCACCTGATCGCCGGCCTGGTCGGCCTGGCCCTCTTCCTCATCAAGGTGGCGATCGTCATCGCCATCGGCGGCGTGGCCTACAAGGCCATCGCCGGCCGCCGCAGCCGCGAGCTCGAAGGCGGCCGGCGGCGCTCCCTGCACCGCTAAGCGCGAGCGAGGCGGAAGCTGGCCACGAACCGGCGGAAGTCGGTCGGGTCGTCTTTGGGGGTGCCGACGAGCAGTGAGTAGAGCCGGTGGTCACGCAGGATGCTGCGGCCCCGGATCACGAGGGCACTGAACTTCTTTCCCTTCACCGTGCGCGCCGGTACCGCGATCAGGTAGTCGATCGACGGCTGGCCCACGGCCGTGCCGGCCGAGGTGCGGGTGAGCTTCCCGTTGATCGACGCCGCCGACCCCTTGGCCGCACCGTCGAGCACGGCCCGGGGATTGCTCACGTCGACGTTGCCGGGGTAGTCGGCGTACAGCAGGCCGAACGAGTGGCGGCCCCGCGAGTCGAGCACCAGCAGGTGGGCGGCCACGTTGGTGCCGTGCACGGAGACGTTCTTGAGGTCGGGCTTGGGCTGGCCCGGGAACGTGGCGGAGAAGCCCGGCCCGGCGACGCGGCGCCACTGCAGCGGATCCTCGTGGACCGCCAGGGCGATGATGTCGACCACCAGCATGACCACGATGACGACCGCCAGGTTGCGGGTGGTCCGCCCCCCGAGGCCGGCCGCGGTCACGATGCCGCGGTCATGACGTGGCGCGCTGCGACCTGATCACGTTGAGGGCGCCACCTGCCCGGAACCATTCGATGTGCTCGGGCGACATGGTGTGGGTGGCCGTGAAGTCGGTGGTCGTGCCGTCGCTGTGGTGGATGCGGCACGCTACCGGTTGGTCGGGCGCCAGTGACGCCAATCCCAGCACCGAGATGGTGTCGGTCTCGCCGATGGCGTCGTAGGTGGCGGGGTCGGC
Organism: Actinomycetota bacterium; assembly: GCA_019243975.1. GTDB lineage: Bacteria > Actinomycetota > Acidimicrobiia > Acidimicrobiales > JAFATL01 > JAFATL01. The sequence continues at coordinate 2,673 of JAFATL010000072.1, forward strand.
GAACGTCAGCGCGAGCATCCCCTGCTTCTTGAGGTTGGTCTCGTGGATGCGGGCGAACGACCGGGCGAAGATCACCTTCCCGTTCATGAACCGCGGCTCCATGGCGGCATGCTCCCTCGACGAACCCTCGCCGTAGTTCTCGTCGCCGACCGCCACCCAGCTCACGCCCGCCTCGCGCCCGTGACGGGCGATGTCGGGGTACGACTCGGTGGCGTCGTGCACGAAGCAGCGCCCCTCACCGGTGCCGTCGGTGAACGCGTTGACGACGCCGAGGAACAGGTTCTGGCAGATGTTCTCGAGGTGGCCGCGGTACTTGAGCCACTTGCCCGCCGCCGAGATGTGGTCGGTCGTGCACTTGCCCTTGGCCTTCAGCAACACGGGCAGCTCGATGTAGTCGTTGCCGTCCCAGGCCGGGAACGGTTCGAGCAGCTGCAGCCGGTCACTGGTGGGGTCGACCACGACGTCGACACCGCCGCCGTCCTCGGGCGGTGACTCGAAGCCGTCCTCGCCCGACTCGAAGCCGCGCGAGGGCAGGGTCTCGCCGACCGGCTCCTCCAGCTTCACGCTCGTTCCATCTTCTTTGGCGATCTCGTCGGTGAGCGGGTTGAAGTCGAGCGTGCCGGCCAGCGCGTACGCCATCACTGTCTCGGGCGACGTCACGAACGCGAGCGTCGACGCCAGACCGTCGTTCCGCTTGGGGAAGTTGCGGTTGTAGGAGTTGACGATGACGTTGACGTCGCCTTCCTTCACGTCGTCGCGGCGCCACTGGCCGATGCACGGCCCGCACGCGTTGGCCAGCACGGTGGCGCCGATGGCCTCGAGGTCGGCGAGCAGGCCGTCGCGCTCGATGGTGGCGCGCACGCGCTCCGACCCGGGCGTGACCAGCAGGGGCGTCTTCACCCGCAGACCCGCACCCGCGGCCTGGCGGGCGATCGACGCGGTACGGGTGATGTCTTCGTACGACGAGTTGGTGCACGAGCCGATGAGGGAGGAGCTGATCTGCAGCGGCCAGCCGTTCTCCTTGGCGTCGGCGCCCATCTTCGACACGGGACGGGCCAGGTCGGGGGAGTGGGGGCCGTTGATGTGCGGCTCGAGCGTGGAGAGGTCGATCTCGATGACCTGGTCGAAGCAACGCTCGGGATCCTTGATGACTTCGGGATCGGGCTGGAGGTTGGCCATGACGTTGGCGGCGGCGTCGGCCATGGCCTCACGGCTGGTGGCCTTGAGGTACGCAAGTCCGTAGTCGTCGAACGGGAACAGCGAGGTGGTGGCGCCGATCTCCGCGCCCATGTTGCAGATGGTCGCCTTGCCGGTGGTGCTGATCGACTCGGTGCCGGGCCCGAAGTACTCGACGATCGCCCCGGTGCCGCCCTTCACGGTGAGGATGTCGGCCACCTTGAGGATGACGTCCTTGGGCGACGACCAGCCGCTCAGCTGACCGGTGAGGTGCACGCCGATGAGCTTGGGGTAGCGCACGCCGAACGCCATACCGACCATCACGTCGACGGCATCGGCGCCGCCCACACCGATGGCGACCATGCCCAGGCCGCCGGCGTTGGGCGTGTGGCTGTCGGTGCCGATGATCATCCCGCCCGGGAAGGCGTACTGCTCGAG
>JAFATL010000086.1 GCA_019243975.1 Actinomycetota bacterium
CGCGGGTCGGCCTGCTGGCGCGGTCGAAAGCTGATCTCGATCAGGTGCTCACCGACATCGGTGGCAAGGGAGCGGTGGCCCCGGCCGACATCGCCGTGCGCAGCGAGGCCGACGACGCGGTCAAGCGCGTCGAGGCCGAGCTCGGTCCGATCGACATCCTGGTGGCCAACGCCGGCATCGGCGCGTACGGGCCGTTCGCCGACATCGACGTGGATCAGGTCGAGCACCTCGTACAGGTCAACCTGCTCGGCACGGTGTACCCGATCAAAGCGGTGCTGGCCGGCATGCTCGAGCGCGGTCGCGGCCACATCGTGGTGGTGTCGTCGGTCGCCGGCCGCTTCGGATCACCGCTGGAGGCGGCGTATGCGTCGACGAAGTTCGCCCAGATCGGCTTGGCCGAGGCCCTCGGCGTGGAGGTTGCCGGCAAAGGAGTCGGTGTCTCCGTCGTCAACCCGGGCGTGGTCGACACCGACTTCTTCGAAGCACGCGGCCACCTCTACGACCGGCCCTTCCCCAAGCCCATCTCCGCCGACCGTGTTGCCGCCGGCGTGATCAAGGCTGTGGAGAAGAACCTGGCCGAGGTGTTCGTCCCGGGCCCGTTCAAGTACGCGGTCGCGGTGCGGCACGTCGCACCCCGGCTCTACCGCTGGGGCACGCGCCGCTCGTTCAAGAACGAGCTCTAGGACGACACCGGTTCGCTAGCCGAACCGGCGGTTGCAGCGCTGCAGGTCCGCGCGCAGATGGCGGCGGGCCGTGGCGCGGTCCTGCCCGTTGTTCACGCGGGTGCGGTAGTTCTCGTGCGCACGCGCCCGGCACTCGTGCCGCGTGGTGCCAACGGCGCTAGCCGGTCCAACCTGTACCCCCAGCAGCCCCATGGTGGCGAGCGTCGCCGTTGCCAGCAGTTTGCGGACCATGGATGTCTCTCCTCTATGTACAGCGGTTTGGGCCTCGGTCCCGTTTCCCACCCTTGCCTCGTGAGCGTCCTCTGAAACTTCCGCGGGGCAAAAGTCCTGGTCAGAGCACCGGGGGTTGCGCGGCGCGTGACTAGTCCGTTCTGACCAAAACCCAAATGGGCCTAAAGGTTTCGTCACGGGACACGTCCGGCCACGTCTTGTAGCCGAGGCGTTCGGGGGAACGCCGCTTGGAGGAACCGCAATGCACAAGCGCTGGGCAGTTGCAGCGGGTTCGGTTTTGGCAGCTGTCGCGTTGCTTGGTAGCGCCGGTGTTGCTTTCGCCGATCTCGTCATCACCGTGCCGGCTCCGGTCGGCCAGGCCACCGCCGCCGCCGCCAACGTCGTCGGCGTCCTGGGTGTGGCCAAGACGGCTTCGGCAGCCACGCCGACTTCGGGAGCGGCGAACGCCGATGCCCTGAAGATCGGCAACACCACGGTCGTCGGCGGGAATCAGATCGGCGTCGGCACCAATGCCGGCAAGGTCATCGACACCGGCAAGACCCCGTTGGGTCAGCTGCAGGTGCTGCCGTGGAACGCCAACGTCAGCCAGTCGTCGGCCGGCCAGCAGGCCAACAGCGCCGCTGCGGCTGCACGCGCCACGCTCATCAATCCCGACGTCGCCAACCTCGACCTGCTGCAGTCCGGTACGAGCGCGACGCACACCGGGATGACGAGCACGGGTAGCGCCTACAGCGACGCCGCCGTCCTCAACGTCGGTGGCGTGAAGGGCATGACGATCAAGCTGCTGCACAGCCAGAGCAACAGCTCGGGCGCCGGCGTCACCTACCTCATCGCCTTCAACGACAAGCCGCTCGTCGCCGTCGACCAGCTCGGTGCGCACCTGTGCGCCCTCGGCCTGCCGTCGATCCTCGACGTGAGCTGCCTCGCTGTCGCCGGTGGCCTCGGCAACGTGAGCACGCAGGTGCTCGGTCTGCAGATCGCCGGTCCGAAAGGTCTCGTCGCCAACGCGCTGCAGGCTGCGGGCTCCGGCGGGAACGCCTCGGTCGCGCCGGCCGCGGCGACCCCGAGCGGTCCGACTGTGGTGAAGGGTGAGCAGGTTGCCCGTGGCGCCGCCAGCAGCACTGCGCTGGCCCGCACGGGTGTGGCCATCGGGTTTGCCTTCTCGCTGGCCGTCGCCCTGCTGGCCCTGGGCGCTGCGGTGCTCGCCATCCGCCGCCACCTGCAGGCGCCGGGCGCACACGCCATCTAGATCCACAACTTCAACGGGGGGGCTCAACCAGGGCCGCCGGCTTCGGCCGGCGGCCCTGTTACATGGTTCGCTCCCTGACGGTCGCTCACTGTCGGGCTGCTCCTGGCGTGGCGACGCCCGACCCGGCGGCAACACAGTTCGGAGCGCTGGAAGGGGGGCCGCCGGCGAGCTACTCAGCCGTCACCATGCTTCAGGCGATGCTCCATTGCATCGGTGAGCTCTTTGTCCTCGAGCGGTTTCATGGCGAGGTCGAGGGCGGACCAGATCGTCTTCGAGAAGGGA
>JAFATL010000101.1 GCA_019243975.1 Actinomycetota bacterium
CACCCGCTTGGTGACCAGGCCGGGGATGGGCGCGGGCACGTGCACGTTGACGCCCGCCTTCTCGAACGCCAGCGCCAATTGCACGGCACTGGTCGCCTCCAACACCAAGTCGCACTCCTGAGCGAACAGCCGCAGCATCAACTCGACCGTGCCGCTCAAGTTGGCCACCCGCAGGCGTTCGTCGCGCGACTCGGCGAACTGCAGCGCCGGCAACAGGTAGGCGGCGTCGGACGCCACCAAGCCGACGATGCCGGGCCGCCGCACCTTGATGACGACGTCGGTGCCGTCGTTGAGCACCGCGGCGTGCACCTGCGCGACCGACGCCGACGCGATCGGCTGGCGATCCCACGACTGCAGCGCGTCGAGCACGCCCGACCGGCGCAGCGTCGACGCAATGGCGGCCGACGACGCCGGCGGCACCGCATCGCGGCAGCCGGCGAACGCGTCCGTCACCGCGTCCGGCACCAGCCCGCGGGTCGTCGCAATTAGCTGGCCCAACTTCACGTACGTCGGGCCGCCCCGGATGGCCAGCTGCGACAGCGCCGCGATGATGGCGTCGCCATCGCGCGACAGCAGCGCCGGACCCAGGCGGGGTGCAGTGTCGGCGACCAACCGGCCCAAGCGCACGATGGCGGCAGGCGACAGCACCGGCGTCCCGAGGATCACGTCGGCCCGCCGATCGGCCGCAGCCAGGCGGTCGTCGAGGCCACCGAGCCACGTGCGCGCCGCGTCGGGCATGCCCGGCGTGCGGGCGATCCACGCGCTCTCCTCGGACTGAATATCTGCCACTGTTCGGCTACCGTTCGGTCGTGCCCAGGTCGACCGTACCCATTCCGACCAGGTTGCTGGTCTTGGGCATGGCCCACGAGGACGGAACCATCCTTGCCGCCGAGGTCTACCCGGTGGCGGAAGCGTGCGCCCAGAGCGCCGACCAGGTGCGCTCCTGCTTCCGCCGCCTCGAGGCCGAGGGCCTCTTCACCCGCGAGGGCGGCGGCCGCACCGCCGTCTACCGGGCCACCGAGCAAGGCATGAGCGCGGTCGGCGACAACGTCGAGCGCACCCGCCTCGCCTACGCGCAGGACATGGCCGGCCGCACGTGGGACCGGCGTTGGCACCTCGTCGCCTTCGGCGTCCCCGAGGCGCGCCGGGCCGCACGCGACGCCTTGCGCGACCGCCTCCTCGCCCTCGGCGGCGCCGCTATCGAGAGCGGTCTCTACGTCTCGCCCCACCCGTGGGAGAAGGACGTCCTCAGCGTGGCCGAGCACCTCGACCTGGTCGGCCAGATCACCGTGGCCAGCACCGACGACCTCGACATCGGGGGCGAGCGCGACCCCCGCGAGATCGCCCGCAAGCTGTGGCCCATCGACGACCTGGCCGCCCGCTACGCCGCCATCTGCGAGGAGTACTCGCCGGTCATCGACCTGCTCGAGGCCATGCGGTCACGGCACGAGAAGATGCCCGACACCACGTTCCTTCCCGGCGCGCTCGGCATGGCGGTCACGTTCATGGACTGCTTCGGCGACGACCCGCTGCTCCCGCCCGAGCTGCTCCCCCGCCCGTGGCCGGGCCGCACCGCCCGCCAGCTCATCCTCAACTGCCGGCGCCTCGCCTTCGGCATCCGCCAGACCCCTGGTCGCCCCGCCCTGTTCCGGGTGTGGGACGACGCCCTCCAAGCCCTGACCTAAGGAGCGCCCGTGAAGTTCGGCATCTTCTACGAGCATCAGTTGCCGAGACCGTGGGGACCGGAGGGTGAGCACAAGCTTCTGAAGGACGCGCTGGAACAGGTCGAGCTCGCCGACAAGCTCGGCATCGATTACGTGTGGGAGGTCGAGCACCACTTCCTCGAGGAGTACTCGCACTCGTCGGCCCCCGAGGTGTTCCTCGCCGCCGCCAGCCAGCGCACGTCGCGCATCCGCCTGGGTCACGGCATCGTGCAGCTGCCGCAACAGTTCAACCACACCGCGCGCGTCGCCGAGCGCGTCGCCACCCTCGACCTGGTGTCGGACGGCCGCGTCGAGTTCGGCACCGGCGAGTCGTCGTCAGAAACCGAACTCGGCGGCTTCCTCATCGACCGCGAGACCAAGCGCAACCAGTGGGAAGAAGGCCTCGACGCGGTCACGCGCATGTTCGCCGAAGAACCGTTCGCCGGGTACGACGGCACGTGGTTCAAGATGCCGCCCCGCAACATCATTCCCAAGCCCCTGCAGCGGCCCCACCCGCCGATCTGGGTGGCATGCAGCCGGCGGGAGACGATCCACATGGCCGCCACCAAGGGCATCGGCGCGCTGTCGTTCTCGTTCGTCGAGCCCCACGAAGCCAAGGGTTGGGTCGACGACTACTACGCGACGCTGCAGTCCGACCAGTGCGTGGCCGGCGCGTTCACCGTCAACCCACAGGTGGCGTGCGTGCTGCCGATGATGTGCCATCCCGACGAGGAGACCGCCATCGAGCGGGGCCTCGACGGTGGTCACTTCTTCGGGTACTCCCTCGCCCACTACTACGTGTTCGGCCAGCACCGGCCCGGCCAGACGAACGTGTGGGAGGACTTCCAGCAGAACCGGGCCGAGTGGGGCTTCGACCGCAACATCGCCGCCCAGACCGGCCAGGTGCTCGGCGCCCAGCTGATGGAGGAGGGCGGGCTCGGCTCATTGCGCGGCGCCATCGGCACGCCCGACCAGGTGCGCGAGCTCATCAAGAAGTACGAGGCGGCCGGCGTCGACCAACTGATCTTCGTGAGCCAGGCGGGCCGCAACAAGCACGAGGACATCTGCGAGTCGCTCGAGCTGTTCGCCAAGGAAGTGATGCCGGAGTTCGCCGACAAGGCCGAGGCCCACGAGAAGCAGAAGCAGGAGCGCCTGGCCCCCGCCATCGAAGCCGCCCTGGCGCGACGCGACCCGCCGAGGCCCGCGCCCGACTACGTGATCCCCGCGGTGATGGGGATCTAGGAGAGCTTCGAGATCACGTTGTCGTTGAACTGACCGAGCTGCGCCTTCAGCGTCTCCTCGTCGAACCCGAGGGGCGGGATGACGATGCGGCTCACGCCGAGGTCGGCGAACTTCTTGATGCCGTCGACGTCCATGGCGCCGCCGGCGCTGATCTCGATGGCGTCGCCGT
>JAFATL010000253.1 GCA_019243975.1 Actinomycetota bacterium
GACGAAGCTGGTGTTCCTCGTGCAGTCGCAGGCGGGCGACTGGCTGCACGTCTACTTGCCGGTGCGGCCCAACGGCTCGATGGGGTGGATCCCGGTCAACCAGGTGAAGCTGACGCAGCACAACTTCCGGATCGTGGTGGAGACGGCGGCCCACCGCATCACCGTCTACAAGGGCTGGCAGATCATCGACCAGGAGCCGGTCGGCATCGGCAAGGCCGAGACGCCCACGCCGGGCGGTATTTACTACCTGAAGGAGCTCCTCCAGCCCACCAACCCCAACGGCGCGTACGGGCCCTACGCCTACGGCCTGTCGGGGTTCTCCAACGAGCTGACCGACTACGCCGGCGGCGACGGCGTGATCGGCATCCACGGCACGAACGACCCGTCAGGTCTAGGAAAAGATGTCAGCCACGGGTGCATTCGTATGAGCAATGCGGGTATTACCCGCCTCGCCAAGGTTCTCCCCCTCGGGGTGCCAGTCGATATCCGGGCCTGACCCAGCCGCCTGACCACTGTCCGATTTCGGAGGTATTGGCAAACGACCACGGTTAGTGGTAAAAAGTGCGTCATCAAGCAGGACTATGGACGTTGTAGTTCGTAGTACCTAGGTAGATCTCTCGGCGGGACCTCGGGCGGGCTCAGAACCATTCGTCAGAGTTGGCGCAACACATGCAGGCGGCCTCCGGGCTGGGGAAGGCAGACAACATGAAGCGGCGTCTCAGTGCAGTCAGCGCTTGGGTGCTCCTCGCTGGTGGACTCGTCGTCATCGCGACCAATGTCGCGCTCGGCGCGAATCCCTCGCCCTCGCCGAACTTCTCGGCGTACGCAAGCGGCACTGCGGTGCACGCGGATGTCCTGCAGACCGGCCCCCTCGGTGCCGGTATGCAGCTCCTCGGCGCCGAAGCGGCGTTCTCCGGTGCTGCGCTCCACAACGGTGGCGCGTCGACCGGTCAGATCGTCAACGAAATGGCGCAGGAGGTGCAGCCCAACCTCCCCGGTGCGGCCCCTGACCTCCCCGGTCAGATCGCCTACGGCATGGGCGACGGCCTGGCGGTCAACATCGGCCAGAACGTGCCGGTCCTGCCGCCGCCCACCATCCCGCTGACCAACCCGGCGCGGGTGTCCGACGGCCACACGCCTGCGGGCGTGAAGACCGAGGAGCTGGCGACCATCCCCGGCAGCCCCCTGATCTACGCCGACCTCCTTCGTGGCCAGGCCGACGCCACCAAGGACGCCACCGCGTGCGGTGACAATCCGTTCGGCCAGGGCCTCGGCCGCGTGGCCAACGCGCAGTTGCTCGACACGGGCACGGCCCTTCCCGGCGGTCAGCTGGGTGCGCCGGTTGTCTCCGTCGCCTCCACGCAACCCGACCGTGGCGCCGTCCAGTCCCGGTCGACCACGCAGCTGGTGCCGCTGGGCGACCACAAGGGCGTGACCAGCGAGGTGCGTGAGACCTTCGCCCCCGTCACCCTCTTCAAGAACACCCCGATGCAGGTCACCATCGAGCTGCTCGGCGAGTGGGTGCTGAGCACCACCGCCGGCGGCACGAATGGCAGCGCTTCGTTCCATTACGGGCCCGAGCCGGCACCGCCCACCACCCCGATCCTGCGGGTGATCCAGGGCTACCCGAACCCGACGGCCACCAAGGTCCTCAACTTCGACGACTTCACGAGCGGCGGCCTGCCCCAGCACCTCATCCCGGGCAACCCGCTCATCGACGTGTGGCTCAACGAGAGCCCCCGCACCATCGGCAGCAGCGACGATGCCAACCCGCCGGCGCCGGCCGTCGCGGCCAACGGCACGTCGGCCGCCGCCGCCGTCGACGTGGTCCGCGCCAAGGTCCTGCAGAACACGGTCCCGGGCGTGGGTGGCCACGTCGCCGACGTGCGCATCGGTCACATGGAGTCCCGGGTGGCCGTGCCGGTCGGCGGCATCCCGTGCCCGGCGCCGACCACCCTCCCGCCCACCACGGCGCCTCCCACGACCGCCGGTCCCACCACGACTGCTCCGCCGACGCCGTGCGTCGGCTGGGCGACCGGCACCGACGTGCACGCCGACGCTCTCCAGACGGGCCTCCCGCCCACGGGCATGCAGGTGCTCAACGCCGAGGTGGCGTTCTCGGGCGCCAGTGCACGCACCAGTGGCAGCAGCCCTCGCCTGGTG
>JAFATL010000447.1 GCA_019243975.1 Actinomycetota bacterium
GGGACGTCGGCGTTCGCCCACAAGGCGGGCCTGCACGTGTCTGCCATCGCCCGGCGGCCGGATGCCTACGAGCACGTACCGCCCGACGCGGTCGGCAACGGCACCCGGTTCGTGGTGTCGGAGCTGGCCGGCAAGTCGACCCTGCAGCTCAAGGCCAAGGAGATCGGCGTCGAGTTGGATGGCCCGACCTTGAACGAGGTCGTCGACCAGCTCAAGCGCTTGGAGCACGAGGGCTACCACTTCGAGGCGGCCGACGGCTCGCTCGAGCTCCTCATGCGGCGGGCGGCTGGTTGGGAGCAGGACTACTTCACCGTCGAGTCGTTCCGCGTCATCAACGACGAGGTAGACGGCCGCGGGTTCAGCACCGAAGCCACGGTCAAGGTGCACGTGGGCGGCGAGCGCGTCGTGTCGACGGCAGAGGGCAACGGCCCCGTCAACGCCCTCGACACCGCCCTGCGGTCGGCGATCGGTTCGCAGTACCCGGAGCTGTCGAAGGTCCACCTCACCGACTACAAGGTGCGCGTGCTCGACACCAACAAGGGCACCGGCGCCGTCACCCGCGTGCTCATCGACTCGACCGACGGCGAGCGCGACTGGTCGACCATCGGCGTGTCCGAGAACATCATCGAGGCGTCGTGGATGGCGCTGTTCGACTCGATCGTGCTCGGCCTCCTGCGGCACGCGTAGGGTTGGCCCGTGCCCCAGCCTGACTACGTCCCCCTGCAGGAGGACAGCAAGGTCCGGTCCACCGAGCGCCTGCCGGTGGCCGAGCCGTGGCGTCCCGAGCGTCCGGCGGAGATCCCGGCCTCAGGGCCGCCCAAGGGGCGCCGTCTCGGCACGACCGGTCCCGACCAGGGGTACGGGCTGAAGCTGGCCAAGCAGATCGGCGAGCAGGTGCAGCTGGCGCCGGGCGAGCACAAGGAAGACGTGATGGCCGGTTGCACGGCGATCGGCCTCAAGCGGGCTGCCATCAACGGTCGCGCCCCCGTGATCTACGACATGGAGCTGGCGTTCGGCGTGTGGGGGTTCCTCGACGCCGCCCCCGCCGAGCTCATCGCCTTCCGCTCGCCGCTGTTCGCGGGCGCGGCCCACGACTACTGGACCCAGCGCGACATCGTCGACCGGGTCAAGGATGAGACGTTGCGCCTGGCGCACACCGAGGTACGGCGTCAGGTCAACGTCTGGCGCGAGCTCCTCAACACCGACTGAGGAACTCGAGCAGCGCAGCGGCAATGGCGGCGGGCTGCTCGGGGAGCAGCGCGTGACCAGCGTCCGCTAGCTCGACCAGCCGCGCCCGTTCGCCGATCTGCTCGACGAGATCGCGCCCGTTGCCTGGCGGCGCCACCCGGTCGTCGAGCCCTTGGATGACGAGCACGGGTGCGGTGCCGCCCGCGGTCCACCAGTCGTCCACGCTGGTGGCGCGAACGGCCGCGGCCTGCACCTCGGCCAGAACACCGTCCCACCCGTCGGCCCACACGGCCGCGTCATTGCCAGGCGCGAAGAACGCCGTGGCGACGGCAGCCAGGTGGTCGCCCCCACTCAGCGACGTATCGAAGCAGTTGAGGAGGGCGACTGCAGCCTCGTCGTCCGGCGGCACGCGACCGCCGGCCGCGAGCAGCGTCACCGAGCGCACGAGCTCGGGGTAGTCGGCGGCGAGGCACCGGGCGATGCGGTTGCCGAGGGCGTGGCCGACCACGTGGGCAGGCGGGCCTGCGTTGCCCAACGCAGCTGCGGCCTGGCCGGCGAGGTCGTGCAGCGTCCTGACACCGTTCGTCGTGAAGGTCACGGGGACGGGCTCGAACCCAGCGCTGGCAACGGACGTCATCAACGTGGCGAAGTCATTGGGGTACCGGCCCAGCGACGGGAGAAACGCCACCCGGGTGGACGCGTCGGCGGTCACCGGTCACCCGGCGGTAGCCCCTTGAGGCGGGCGTTCGATCGGCCCAGCTTGGGGGCGGTGCGGCGGCGGAGGGTGCGGCGGCGTCCGAGCACGATGATGAGCACCACGATCAGCATCCACCCCACCCAGATGGCCAGGGCGAAGTACCAGGGGAGGCGGTGGACGAGGCTTTCCGCAGCCAGCACGGGCGTCAGTCTGCCGGTGCCAGACTGACGACGTGCAATCCATCACACTCACCGACGAGCAGCGCGAGTTCCGCGCCGTCCTGCGCCAGTTCTGCGACGACAAGATCGCCCCCCGAGCCGCCGAGGTCGACCGCGAGGCCAAGTACCCGTGGGACAACTACGAGGCGCTCAAGTCGATGGACATCCCCGCGTTGGGTGTGCCCGCCGAGTACGGGGGCGCCGGCGCCGACAACGTGACGCAGG
>JAFATL010000539.1 GCA_019243975.1 Actinomycetota bacterium
GTCCTTGAGGCCGCCGATGCGGTCGTAGTTGGGGTGGAACCGGCCGCCGGTGGCCGCCTCGATCAGGTTGAGCGCGTGCTCGCGGTCGCGGAAGGCGTAGAAGACGGGCGTGACGGCGCCCAGCTGGGCGGCCATGTCACCGAGGAACAGCGTGATGTTGGCGATGCGCTCCATCTCGAACAGCACGGTGCGGATGTACTGGGCGCGAGGCGGCGCCTCGATGTCCATCAGCTTCTCGGCCGCGAGGATGAACGGCACCTCGTTGGCGAAGCTGCCAAGCCAGTCGATGCGGTTCACCAGCGTCGTGATCTGCGGGTACTTGCGTACCTCGGCCAGCTTCTCGTAGCCGCGGTGCATGTAACCGCACGCGGGGTCGGCCCAGAGGACCTGCTCGCCGTCGAGGCGGCACACGATGCGCAGGGTGCCGTGGGTGGCCGGGTGCTGGGGGCCCAGGTTGAGGGTCATGCCCTCGGTCTCGAGCTCGACGTTGACGCGCGCGTCGGCGGCCTGGCCGGCGATGTACGCGGCCTGACGCCAATCGGTCGCGGTGGTGGTCATCCTCCGTCACCTCCCTCGGCAGCGGGCTCTTCTTCGTCCTCGCCCGGGATGGGCTCCTTGTCGACCAGGCCCGGCCACGGTTTCACCTCGCGGGCCAGCAGCGGGAAGTCCTTGCGCAGCGGGAAGCCCTCGAAGGCGGCCGGCAGGTAGATGTGGCGCAGGTCGGGGTGCCCGTCGAAGTTGAACCCGTACATCTCCCAGGTCTCGCGCTCGTGCCAGTCGGCGCCGCGGAAGACGGGAACCCATGAATCCACCCGGGGATCCTGCTCGTCGAGGTCGACCTTGAGCGTGATGCCCACCGACGTCGCCGGGTTGAACAGCCGTGCGAACACCTGGAAGCGGGTGTCGCCGCCGGCCACGCCGGTCTCGTACGTGCGCTCAGTCGGCGTGCCGTCGCCATTGGTCGACTCGGCTTCGGGGTCCCAGATCTTCTCGCCCGACAACTCGTTGTTGGGCAGCCAGTCCATGCCGGAGAGGAAGCAGAACTGCACCATGCCGAGCTTGGTCCTGGCGACCTGCGCGGCCTGCACCCAGGCGCTGCGGTCGACGCGCACCCAGATGTCGCCGCCGGCGATCTCCGAGCCGATGAGGCCGTCGCCCAGCTCGGCCTTGAGGGCGTCGAGCAGCGGCTGGCGGACCTCGTCGATGGGCGCTTCCGGCTCGGTCGTCTCCGCCGTCTCGGTCGCTTCAGTTCCCTCGGTTGCCTCGGCGCCTTCGGCCGGCTGCTGCTCCTCGGCCTGAGGCTCGGTGCCGCCGCTATCCGCCGACGACAATCGGGTCACCTCGCCAGCGGGTCGCCATGTCTTCGTGCTGGATGCGCTCCTGCAGGAGGACGATGCCCTCGAGCAGCGCCTCGGGCCGGGGCGGGCAGCCGGGCACGTAGACGTCGACCGGGATGATCTGGTCGACGCCCTTGGTGACCGAGTAGCTGTCCCAGTAGGGGCCGCCGCAGTTGGCGCACGACCCCATCGAGATCACGTACTTGGGGTCGGGCATCTGCTCGTAGAGGCGGCGGATCGGGGGCGCCATCTTGTCGGTGACGGTGCCGGAGATCACGACCAGGTCGGCCTGGCGGGCGCTGGCCGGCAGGGGAATCACACCGAGGCGCATCACGTCGTACCGGGGCGAGGCGAAGGCGGCGCCCATCTCGATGGCGCAGCAGGCCAGGCCCCACTGGTACACCCAGAGCGAGCGCTTGCGGCCGTAGTTCAGGAGCCAGGTGAGGGGCTTGGGCACCCTCCCCTTCTCGACTAGACCCACCGCAGCACTCCCTTGCGCCAGGCGTAGAGCAGGCCGAGGGCGAGGATGATGATGAAGACGATCATCTCGACCAGGCCGAACACGCCGAGGCTCTCGAGGCGGATGGCCCACGGGAAGATGAAGACCGCTTCCACGTCGAACATGACGAAGAGCAGGGCGAACAGGTAGTAGCGAATGTGGCTCTGGCTGTAGGCCGTGCCGACGGGGTCGACGCCGCTCTCGTAGTTGATGTACTTCTGGGCCTGCGGCCGGGACGGACGGAGCAGGCCTCCGAGCGCCAGCAAAGCCCCGACCAGCACCACGGCGGCGGCGCCGTAGAGGCCCACCACCAGGAAGGCGCGCAGGTAATCCGACATCGCCGCG
>JAFATL010000094.1 GCA_019243975.1 Actinomycetota bacterium
GACCGCTGCAGGAACTCACGCGTCTGCTCCAACTCGAAGGAGCTCACGGCAAATCCCGCCAGCGGCGGAACGCGAGTATCAGCCCGGTCAGCGCGATGAGGAACGCGACGACCGGCAGCACCCACACCAACGCAGCCACGCCCTTGCCCTGCGGCTTGAGCAAGATGTCGGGCCCGTAGCGGCTCACGAGGAAGGCTCGGATGGTGGACGGGCTCTGCCCCGCCTTGACCCGGCGCAGGATCTCAGCCCGGATGGCCTGGGCTGCACGCGCGTCGGACTCGGCCACCGACAGCTCGCGACAGGTGGGACAGCGCACACCCTTCTCGATGCTCGCTGCCTTCGCCGTCGCCGTTTGCGCGCCCCCGCGGGACGACGTGCCGACCACGAGGGCGACGATCACGACGACGACGCCCAGCAGCCACGGCAGCCACCGCCTCATCGACCGGCCGCCTTGGCCGAGGCGAGGATGCGATCGAGGCCGTCGGCTGTCACCGTGCCCACGATGCGCGTGAGCACGTACCCATCGCGGTCGACGATGAACGACTCGGGGGGCCCCCGCACGCCGAAGTCGAGGGCGGCGTGGGCACCGGGGTCGTCGACCACGGTCCAGTCGCCGCCGTGCTTCTTGAAGAAGGCGCGGGCCGACGCGGCGTCGTCGTCGAACAGCACCGAAACGAGCTGGGCGTCACCGCCCTGGTGGCGCTGGGTGAACTTCTCCAGCTCGGGGTGCTCCTGCAGGCACGGCGTGCACCAGCTGGCGAAGAAGTTGACGACGACGTAGCGGCCCCGCTGCGACGACAGGCTGAACGGCTGGCCCGCGATCGTCGTGCCGTCGAGAACGGGCGCCGCCTTCCCGACCAGCGGACTGGCGGCCAGGCTGTTTTCGGCCGACTTGCGGGTGGCGAGGACCCCGACCAGCAGGGCCAGCACGACGCCCAGGCCGAGGGCGGTGTACAGCGCGGTGCGGCGCTTCACGACGCGGGGGCGCCGACCGGCAGCTCGATGTCATCGGCGATCGGCGCCGACGCGGGCTGGGTGGGACGTCGCCGCAAGCGCCCGGGTACGGCTGCCATCGCCGTACCGAGGGCCATGAGAAGGCCGCCGATCCACAGCCACACGACCAGCGGTTTGACCAGCACGCCGATGACGGCGTTGCCGTTGGGGCTCGACGGCGGCACGACCAGCGTGAGGTAGACGTCACCGGTGAGCCCCGTGCGCACCGACGGCGTGCCGATGGCCTGGGTGGCGAACGGGAAGTTGCTCACCGCCGGTCGGTAGACCTTGCCGCCGTCGACGCGCACGTTGGCGACCAGCGACGTTCGGTTCGGGTGCTTGACCGTGCGGCTGCCCAGGTAGGTGATGTGGTGGCCGGAGATGCGGGCGGACTGGCCGGGCGACAGGCGGAACTCGGCGCGGTGGGCGTAGGCCTGGGTGGCCGCGAAGGCGACCGCGACGACGACCACGCCCAGGTGCACGACCATGCCGCCGTTGGCCCGGCCGACGAGGCCGCGCCAACCGAGCCGGCGTGTCGACAAGACCAGCTGGCGGACGGCGGCAGCCGCCGCGAACGAACCCAGTCCAAAGGCGATCAGCGGCGACAAGCCGCGCAGCCCGAAGGCGACGCACAGCACGAGCGTCGCCAACGCGGCGAGCGCCGGCCACTGCAGGCGGTGGCGCAGCAGCTCGGCCGACGCCTTGCGCCACGGCAGCGCCGGCGCCACCGCCATCAGGAAGAGGAGGCACAACGCCACGGGGGTCGTCATGCGGTCGAAGTAGGGCCGCCCCACCGAGATGCGCTGGCCGTTGATGGCCTCGGCGAGCAGCGGGAACACCGTGCCCAGCAGCACCACGAACGCGAACGCGCCGAACAGCAGGTTGTTGGCGAGGAACGCGCCCTCGCGTGACACCGGCGAGTCGATGGCACCGGGCGACCGCAGGCGATCGCCGCGCCAACCGATCAGCCCGACACCCACCGCGACCACCACCGCGAAGAACCCGATGAGCAGCGGCCCGATCGACGACTGGGTGAACGCGTGCACCGAGTCGAGGACCCCCGACCGGGTGAGGAACGTGCCGAGGATGGTGAGGCTGAACGTCGACACCAGCAGCGACAGGTTCCAGACGCGCAGCATCCCGCGCCGCTCCTGCACCATCACCGAGTGCACGTACGCCGTCGCGGTCAGCCACGGTAAGAACGACGCGTTCTCGACCGGGTCCCACGCCCAGAAGCCACCCCAGCCGAGCACCTCGTAGGACCACCACGCGCCCAGCACGATGCCGAGGGTGAGGAAGCCCCAGGCGAACAGCGTCCACCGGCGGGTCTCGAGCAACCATCCCTCGCCCACCCGGCCGGTGATGAGGCTGGCGATGGCGAAGGCGAACGGGATGGTGAAACCGACGTAGCCCAGGTACAGCATGGGCGGGTGCACAGCCATCAACGGGTGGTTCTGCAGCAGCGGGTTGGGACCAGGCCCGTCGAGCGGCACCGCCCCCGCCACCTGCTTGAACGGGTTGGCGGGGCCGAGCATCAGGGCGAAGAAGAACGCAGCGACGAGGAACCCGACGACGGTGGCCCACGCCACGAGGGGGTCACTCACACGCGCGCGGAAGCGGATCGCCACCACGGTGAGGTAGCCGGCCAGGATGAGCGACCACAGCAGGATCGACCCCTGCAGCGCGCCCCACATCGAGGCGACGGTGTAGAGCAAGGGCGTCGACCGGCTGCCGTTCTCGGCCACGTAGGCGAGGGAGAAGTCGTGGGTGAGGAGGGCGTGCTCCATGACGCCCGCCGCCAACAGGGCGGCGCCGAGGATCATCCAGGTGTACGTGCGGCCGGCGCGCAGCAACGGGGCGCGCTTGGAGCGGAGGCCGACCAGCAGCGTGGCGGCACCGAACAAGCTCCCGCACAGCCCCAGCAGGACTGCGCCCTGACCCAGGGCGGCGTTCACTTGCTCTGCGGGTAGTCCTGCACCCGCGTCGGGTGCTTGGCCCGGTATTGCTCGGTGTGTTTCACCATGATGAGGTCGCTGTCGTAGGTGGTGCCCTGCCAGTGGCCCTCCAGCACCACCGGGATGTTCGGCTTGAACAGCTCGGGCGGGTCGCCGTGGTGCACGACCGGCACGACCACACCGTTGTTCTCGATGCGGAAGGCGGCACCGTCTGTCGTGGACTTCACGCTGCCGTCGACGACCGTGCCCTCGATGCGGAACCGGCGCGTGCCCATCGACGCGCGGTCGTGCACGGCCTCATCGGCGGTCTTGAAGTAGACGGTGGCGTTGCCGAGGCCCTCGAACAGGATCAGTCCCACTGCGACGGCCATCAGCAAACCCACCACCCACAGGCGGCGGCGGGTCACCGCTTGTCCTGGGACACGTCGCGCCGCAACGAGCGCTCGCGCCCCAGCACCCAGAGGACGTAGGCGACGATGCCGCCCAACGTCA
>JAFATL010000217.1 GCA_019243975.1 Actinomycetota bacterium
ATCCTGCGCATCAAGGCGGGCGAGCGGTCCGACCAGCGGTTCATGCTGAAGCGGCTGGTCGAGATCCAGTACGAGCGCAACGACATGAACCTGGTGCGAGGCAAGTTCCGCGTGCGGGGCGACACCGTCGAGGTCCACCCGGCCTACGAAGACACGGCCGTGCGCATCGAGCTGTTCGGCGACGACGTCGAGCGCATCAGCCGGTTCGACACCGTCACCGGCGAGCACCTGGGTGACATCGACGACCTCACCATCTTCCCGGCCACCCACTACGTGACCAGCGAGGAGCGCCTCAAGAAGGCGATGGAGCGCATCGAGGTCGAGCTGCAGGAGCAGCTGGCGTACTTCGAGAAGCAGGGCAAGCTCCTCGAGGCCCAGCGCCTGCGCATGCGCACCCAGTACGACCTCGAGATGATGCGCGAGGTCGGCTACTGCAACGGCATCGAGAACTACAGCGGCCCCCTCGACGGGCGGAAGCGCGGGGAAGCGCCCCACACGCTGATGGACTACTTCCCCAAGGACTTCCTCCTGATCGTCGACGAGTCCCACGTCACCATCCCGCAGCTGCACGGGCAGTACGAGGGCGACCGGTCGCGCAAGGAGACCCTGATCGAGCACGGTTTCCGGCTCCCGTCGGCAGCCGACAACCGGCCGTTGCGGTTCGACGAGTTCTACGAGCGGGTCAACCAGTGCGTGTTCCTGTCGGCCACGCCGTCGAAGTACGAGATCGAGCAGTCGACGCGAGTCGTGGAGCAGATCGTGCGCCCCACCGGCCTGATCGACCCCGAGATCATCGTCAAGCCCACCAAGGGCCAGATCGACGACCTGATCGAGCAGATCAACATCCGCATCGAGAAGGGCGACCGCATCCTCGTCACCACGCTGACGAAGAAGATGGCCGAAGACCTCACCGACTACCTCCTCGAGATGGGCCTGCGGGTGCGCTACCTGCACTCCAACGTCGACACCATCCAGCGCATCGAGATCCTGCGTGACCTGCGCCTGGGCGAGTTCGACGTGCTCGTCGGTATCAACCTGCTGCGGGAGGGCCTCGACCTGCCCGAGGTGTCGCTGGTCGCGATCCTCGACGCCGACAAGGAGGGCTTCCTCCGCAGCGAGACATCGCTCATCCAGACCATCGGCCGGGCCGCCCGCAACGTCGACGGCCAGGTGATCATGTACGCCGACAACGTCACCGACTCGATGCAGCGAGCGATCTCGGAGACGGGCCGGCGCCGCGCTCTGCAGCAGGCCTACAACACCGAGAACGGCATCGACCCGCAGACGATCCGCAAAGCCGTCACCGACATCCTCGCCCACCTCCGGCCCGACGACGAGACCGCACCGGTCCCGGGCAAGGGTCGCCGGAGTCGTAGCCGCGACCGCCAGCGCAGCGATTTCGCCGAGCTGCCGCAGGACGAGTTGGGCCGGCTCATCCAGACGCTCGAAGAGGAAATGCACGAGGCTGCGGCCGATCTCCGGTTCGAGTACGCCGCAAGGTTGCGCGACGAGATCAACGACCTGAAGCGCGAGCTCAAGCAGGTGGGGTGATCGAACCACTGGCGCGGGCGCTGCGGCGCCCGGTGGTTGCGGTGTTGGTGCTCCTGGTCGTCTACGTCGGCCTGTCCTTCGCCAACGACCCGCGCGGCTACTTGGGCACCGATACGGGCGGCAAGGTCGCCACCCTCAAGGTGATGAAAGAGCACCACCGCCTCGACCCCGACGTCGGCTACTGGGCCGAGAAGTGGGACCCCACCGGGGCGCTCCACCCGCTCTACTACACGAGCCACATCGGCGGCCGGTGGGTCAACGCCACCACGCTGCCGATGCTCTACGCCGCCTATCCGCTGTACCGCGTCGGCGGGTACCGGGCCACGCTCGTGCTGCCGATGCTCGGGTCGATCCTCGCCGCCCTCGCGGCCATGGCCCTCGCCGCCCGCCTTGGGGCGGGGGAGCGCTGGCGATGGGCCATCTTCTGGCTGGTCGGGCTGGCGTCGCCACTCACCATCTACGCCCTCGACTTCTGGGAGCACTCGGTGGGGGTCGCCCTGGTGGCATGGGCAGCTGTGTTCTTGTTCGACCTCGCCCATGGCGACACGCGCTGGTGGCGAGCGCTGGGCGCCGGCCTCTTGTTGGGTGCCGCCGCGACCATGCGCACGGAGGCCCTCGTCTACGCGGCGGTGATCACCGGCGTCGCCTGCGTCGTGCAGCTGGCGCGGTCGCGGAAGGTCGTCCCCGTCGTGATCGCGGGCCTGGCGGTGAGCGCAGGACTGGTGCTGCCGCTGGTGGCCAACAACGCCCTCGAGCACGCCACCGCCGGGGGCACCATTCGGGCCACGCGCGCCGCCGGCACGGTGGCGACGCAGCAGGTGACCGGCGGCCGGTTCGAGGAAGCCGTGCTCACCGCCGTCGG
>JAFATL010000284.1 GCA_019243975.1 Actinomycetota bacterium
CGATGAAGAAGATGCCGATGACGACGACACCGGGGATGTGCTGGAACTGGTTGAGGTTCTCGCGGATGCTGGCCAGCACCGTGGTGCCGGTGACGCCGAACACCAGCGACATGCCGTAGAGCATCACCGCGCTCGCCAGCACGCCCAGGAGGTAGTACTTGAGCGACGCCTCGTTGCTCTTCAGGTCACGCTTGCGCCAACCCGCCAGCAGGTACGCCGGGATCGACAACAGCTCGAGAGCGACGAAGATCGAGATGAGGTCGCGGGCCGAACCCATGACGACCATGCCGAGGACGCTCGACAACAACAGGAACGAGAACTCGCCCTCGTAGTAGTCGCCTTCCTCGAGGTAGTGGGCCGCCATGAGCAACACGATGTACGCCGACGCGAGGAACAGCCCCTTGAACACCAGGGCGAAGTTGTCGACGACGTAGGCGCCGCCGAACATCGAGCTGTGATGACCGCTGGCGCCGAGCAGCACCACGGGGATCAGCGCGCCGAGCACGCCGAGGCCGGCCAGATTGGTGACGACCACCTTGTTGGTCTCGTCGACCAGCAGGTCGACGACCAGGATGACGAGGAGCACGCCCGTGAGGACGATCTCGGGCGCCAGCGCCTTGTAGTCGAGGTGGGGGGCGCGGAACGCGTGCGTTCCCATCGCCAGGAGGAAGTTCACGTCAGCCGCCCGCCGCCGCGAACACCTGGCTCACCGCGTGCACGGCGCCGTCGGTCACGTGGAACAGCACGCCCGGGGCGATGCCGAGGGCGAGGATGAGGAGGAGCAAAGGCGTCCACGCCAGGTACTCGGGGCCGTGCAGGTCGTGGATGTGGGCGTCCTTGAACTCGTCCTTGGGCTCGCCGAACGCCGTGCGCTGGAACATCCACAGCAGGTAGCCGGCGGCCAGCACGGTGCCGACGGCGGCGATCACCATGAACACCCGGAACAGGGCCAGGTTGAGCCCCAACGCCGGCGAGTAGGACGACAGGATGGCGGGGAACTCGCCCCAGAACCCGGCCAGGCCGGGCAACCCGAGCGACGCCATGGCGCAGAAGCCGAGGATCCAGCCCAGGCGGGGCGCCTGCACCAAGAGGCCGCCGAGGCGCGCCATGTCGCGCGTCTTGTAGCGCTCCTGGATCGAGCCGGCGACGAAGAACAGCATGCCGGTGATGAGGCCGTGGGCAACCATGCCGAACACGGCGGCGTTGATGCCGAAGCTCGTGAGCGTCGAGATGCCGAGCATCACGAAGCCCATATGGGCGACCGACGAGAACGCGATCAGACGCTTGAGGTCCTTCTGGGCCAGGCACCCGAGGGCGCCGTAGATGATGCCGATCACGGCCAGCAGCCCGATGTAGGGCGCCCATGACTTGGCCGCCTCCGGCAGCACCGGCAGGGCGATGCGCACGAACCCGTACGTCCCGAGTTTCAGGAGGATGGCGGCGAGGATCACCGAGCCGACGGTGGGCGCTTCGGTGTGGGCGTCGGGCAGCCAGGTGTGGAACGGGAACATCGGCACCTTGATGGCGAAGCCCATGAACAGGCCGCCGAAGATCAGCAGCTGGGTGCCGTGCGGGATCGATCCGGCCTGGTTGATCAACGTCGGGATGTCGAAGGTGTTGCCGGCCTTGAAGTACAGGGCCAGGAAGCTGAGGATCATCAGCGCCGAGCCGAACAGCGTGAACAAGAAGAACTTGATCGACGCGTACTGCCGGTTGGGCCCGCCCCAGACGCCGATCATGAAGTACATCGGCAGCAGCACGAGCTCGAAGAAGACGAAGAACAGGATCAGGTCCTGCGACACGAACGTGCCGTTCATGCCCGTCTCGAGCACGAGCATGAGGATCAGGAACGCCTTGGGGTTGTGGGGCTCGGGGAAGTGGTCCCACGAGTAGATGACGCACAGGACCGTGATGAGCATCGACAGGGCCAGGAGCGGGAGCGAGATGCCGTCGATGCCCACGTGGAAGCGGCTGTTGATGACGTCGATCCAGCTGCGGTCGACCTGGAACTGCAGGGCGTGCGTCTTGTCGTAGTCGAAGCGGGCGACGAGATAGACGCCCACGCCGAGGGTGGCGAGCGTCGTGAGCAGGGCGACGACCTTGACCCCGAGCTCGTTGGCCCGGGGTACCAGCATCGCGACCGCCGCACCGACCAGCGGTATGAACACCGCCAGCGAGAGTGCCCAGTGGTCGAACGCGTTCATCGTGCTCCTAGGTGACGTTGAGGTAGAGGACGACGGCGAAGACGAACGCCGCCCCGAACATGACGGCGGCGTACTGCTGTACCCGCCCGGTCTGGATGGTGCGCAAGATGCTGCCGCCCTCTTCGGCGGTGAACCCGGCGCCGTTGACGAGGCCGTCGACGCCCTTCTGGTCGATCACGTTGTACGTGAAGTTCCCGACGGCGCGGGCGGCGATGCCGAAGGCGTTGACGATGCCGTCGATGACGTTCTGGTTGATCCAGTAGGCGCCCCGGGCGACCGGCCCCGAGAGGCCGCCGGCCACGCCGTGGGTGTACACCTCGTCGAGGTAGTACTTGTTGGCGAGCAGCGTGTACCCGCCGCGCGCCAGGCCATTGCGCTGTGTCAGCTCGCGCGGCCCCATGTTGCGCCAGTAGTAGAGGCCGGCGATGACGATGCCGAGCACGGCCACGACCGTCGACCCGGCGGCCAGGCCCGGGTTGAACGGGTGCTCGATCGTGCGGATCTTGGTGTTGATCGTCTCGAACGTCTCGTTGGCGGTCCACTTGGAGAAGGTCGAGCCGAACGACAGCCAGCCCGCCACCACCGACAGCACGGTGAGGATCCAGAGGGGCACGGTGATCGCCTTGGGCGACTCGTGCGGGTGGCCGTGGCCCCGGAACTCACCGAAGAACGTGAGGTACACGCACCGGGTCATGTACGCGGCCGTCATGAACGCGCCGACGATGCCGACGATGAGGAAGAACGGGTAGCCGTTCTTGCTGGCACCAAGGAGGATCTCGTCCTTCGACCAGAAGCCGGCCAGCGGGAAGATGCCGGCCAGGGCCAGCGAGCCGATCAGGTAGGTGATGTACGTCTGCGGCATCCACTTCTTGAGGCCGCCCATGTCCTTCTTCATGTCGAAGCTGTGCACGGCGTGGCTCACCGAGCCGGCGCCGAGGAACAGCAGACCCTTGAAGAAGGCGTGGGTGAAGAGGTGGAAGATGCCGGCCGTCCAGGCGCCGACGCCGAGGGCCATCACCATGTAGCCGAGCTGGCTGATGGTGGAGTACGCGAGCACCTTCTTGATGTCGTTCTGCACGAACGCCAGCAAGGCGGCGATGATCACCGTGATGCCGCCGATGAGGGCCACCAGGTTGATCCCGCCCACCTGCATCGAGAACCCGGCGTAGAACACGCCGTAGGTGCGGGCCACCAGGTACACGCCGGCCACGACCATGGTGGCGGCGTGGATCAGCGCCGACACCGGTGTGGGGCCGGCCATGGCGTCGGGCAACCAGGTGTGCAGCGGGAACTGGGCGCTCTTTCCGATCACGCCGCAGAACAGGCCGACGGCGCCCCACAGCAGCAGGCTGTGCGAGATCCCGCCGTTGAGGGCCAGCTCGTTGATGTGGGCGATGTCGAAGGTCTGGCCGGCGGCGAAGAACAGGATGATGATGCCGATCATCAGGCCGACGTCACCGGTGCGGGTGGTGAAGAACGCCTTGAGGGCGGCGTCGGAGTTGGCCTTCTCCTCCCACCAGTGGCCGATCAGCATGAACGAGCAGAGGCCCACCAGCTCCCACCCGACGAGCAGCTGGAGCAGGTTGTCGGACACGACCAGCAGCAGCATCGACGCGGTGAACAGGCTGAGGGCCGCGTAGTAGTAGGTGAAGCGGCGGTCGCCCTCCATGTAGCTGGTGGAGTAGATGTGCACCAGCAGCGAGATGGTGGTGACGACCACGAGC
>JAFATL010000037.1 GCA_019243975.1 Actinomycetota bacterium
CTCGCGGGTGGCCTGCAGCTCGAATCGGGTGAGGCGCACGTAGGCCAGCGACCCCACGACGATGCCGGCGGACGCGGCCGCCAGCAGGAACAGCTCCTTGATGGCGAACAGGCGGCCGGCCACCGCCAGCACGCCGAAGCCGGCGACGAAGAACCAGCCGCGCCGGGTGAGCAAGCCGCTACCCCCGGCCGGTGGGGACCGGCACGCGCGCCAGGATGTCGTCGAGCACCTCGCCGGTGTCGGAGCCGGCCAGGGCCGCCTCCGGGGTGAGGGTGAGGCGGTGCTCGAGGACGGGCTTGGCGAGCTCTTTCAGATCGTCAGGCACGACGTAGTCGCGTCCGAGCGACGCGGCACGGGCGCGCGCCACGCGCTGCATCGAAAGCGACGCGCGCGGCGACATGCCGAGGGCAAGGCCGCTGTGCTCGCGCGTGGCCTCGGCGATGTCGACGATGTAGCCCTTGAGGCTGGGCGCCATGTGCACCTCGCGCGCGATGTCGACCATGCGCTGGATGTCGGCGGCACTCGCTACTGCGCCGAGGTCGTCGATGGGATTGAAGCCACCGTGGGTGTCGAGCATGGTGATCTCGGCGTCGCGGTCGGGGTAGCCCATGGCGATGCGCATCAGGAACCGGTCGAGCTGGCTGTCGGGCAGCGGGTAGGTGCCCTCGTGCTCGATGGGGTTCTGGGTGGCGATCACCATGAAGGGGTTGGGCAGCCGGTAGGTGGTGGCGTCGACGGTGACCTGCCGTTCCTCCATCGCCTCGAGCAAGGAGGACTGCGTCTTCGGCGACGCCCGGTTGATCTCGTCGCCCAGCACCACGTTGGCGAACACGCCGCCCGGGCGGAACTCGAAGGTGCTCTTGTTGCGGTTGTAGACGGTGACGCCGGTGACGTCGGACGGCAGCAGGTCGGGCGTGAACTGGATGCGGTGCCACTCACAGTTGAGGCTCAGGGCCAGCGCCTTGGCGAGAGTGGTCTTGCCCACCCCGGGCACGTCCTCGATCAGGAGGTGGCCCTCGGCGATGAGGCACACCAGCGCCAGCCGGATGGCTTCGGCGTTGCCCTGGATGACCGACTCGATGTTCTGGGCGACGCTCTCGAACGCCCGCCCGAACGTCGCCGTGCCCCGCGCCACCGCTCGCTGTTTGACCACCGGGACAGGCTACCGGTGCCCGAGGGGGTACTCGCCCTCGGCGGCGGCGACGAGCGCGGCTACGAGTACCTCACATTGATTTCGCCGCCGACGTCGTAGGTGCCGTAGGCGCCCTCGTCCATGAACACCTGGCCCACCACCACGATCTCGGCGTGGGCGGGCAGCGTCTGGATGTCGTCGCGCTTGACCTCGACCGTGCGCCAGGGCTGGGAGCCCTTGCCGTCCTTCAGGTCGCGGTCGATCAGGAAGCGCAGCACGAAGCCGTCGGGGAAGGTGATCGCCTTGTCGGTGTTGTTGTCGAGCTTGGCGTTGAGCCGGGCCACGTTGTCGTGACCTGCTTGTGCGGCTTGCGCGTCCCACTGCGCCGACACCAGGAACGTCAACGGGTCGCTGGGGGGCTGCGTGTCGGGTGTCGTGCTCGACCCACCCGAACCGTCCTTCGTCCACTTGTACTCGGCGGTGTTGTCGGACTGTTCGGTGACGTCGCGCGGGGGAGGCGTGGTGGTCGTGGTAGCGCGCACGACGGTGGTCGACGTCGACGTGGGCGGCGTGCCCGCGGCGGTGGTGGGCGTGGTGCCGCTGCTGCTCGTGACGGGCGGCGCGGCCGGCAGCGTCTCGAGGGTGAGGGTCGTGCTGGTGGTCACCACGACGACTTGGGCGCTTGGTGACTTGGCCGACTTGCTCTCGTTGCTGTCGCTGTTTTGCGCCGGGGTGGGTGTCTCGTGCGTGACGCGCGCACCCAGGACCTCGGTGCGCGGAATGGGCGCGGAGTCGCCCGTTCGGACGGCGAGCATCACCGTCGCGAGAAATGCCAATGCGGCCGCCACCGCCAGCACCGCTCGTTCTGCAGACCGCACGTGCGCCCCCTAACGAGCCCTCAAGCATAGCGTCGGGGGCGTGAATTTGGCCCTCGCCTTGGACGTTGGCGGCACGAAATTGGCGGCCGCCGTGGTGGGTTCGGACGGTCGCGTCCTGGCTCGGGCGGTATGCCCGACTCCGCCGGATGGTGACGCCGAGACCCTGTTCGCGGCGGTACGCGGCGTCCTCGGCGAGGTGAGCGGGGCGGCGTCCGAGGCGACGGTCTGCGGCGTCGGCTGCGGCGGTCCGATGACCGGCGGCGGCGCCCGGGTGAGCCCGCTCAACATCGCGGGCTGGCGCGACTTCCCGCTGCGCGACCGGCTGCGCGAGGCCACCGGTCTGCCCGTGTTCGTTGACAACGACGCCAAAGCGCTCGCCCTCGGCGAGGGGTGGGTCGGCGCCGCCCGGGACGAGCGCAACTTCATCGCCATGGTGGTGTCGACCGGTGTCGGCGGCGGCATCGTGCTCGACGGCCGTCTCCTCGACGGCGACGACGGCAACGCCGGACACATCGGCCACGTGATCGTCGAGCCGGACGGACGTATGTGCGCGTGCGGCGCGCGCGGCTGTCTCGAAGCGGAGGCGTCGGGAACTGCCATCGCCGCTATCACCGGACGTCACGCGGCCGAGGCCGACGCGGCGATGATCGAACGCACCGGTCGGCTTGTCGGGCGCGCCGTCGCATCGATTGCCAACCTGCTCGATCTGAAGCTCGCGGTTGTCGCCGGGTCGGTCGCGTTGGGGTTCGGTGCGCCGTTCTTCGCGGCCGCGCAGGCCGAGCTCGACCACTCGGCGCGCCTCGACTTCTCGCGGGGCGCGCGCATCGTGCCGTCGGGACTGGGCGCCGACGGACCGTTGGTGGGGGCGGCTGCCGTCGGCTTCCGGGGCGTGGCCGCCGCGTCGTAGTGCTCGTTCGGGCCGTGGGGCCCTAACCTGCAGGCCATGGACGTGCGTTATCCCCCCGAGGCCGAGGCGTACCGGGAGAAGGTGCAGGCGTTCCTCGCCGAGCACCTGCCCGCCAACTGGAAGGGCATCGGGGCCCTCGATCCCGAGGACGCCGAGCGGTTCACCATCGAGTGGCGCAAGACGCTCCACGAGCACGGCTACCTCGGGGTCAACTGGCCGAAGGAGTACGGCGGGGCAGGGCTCACGCCTCTCGAGACGGTCGTGCTGGCCGAAGAGTTCACCCGGGCGGGTGTGCCGCGCGGCGGGAGCAACGACGTCTTCGGCATCCAGATGGTCGGCAACACGATCATCGAGTGGGGCACCGAGGAGCAGAAGCGCCACTACCTCCCGCGCATCCTCTCGGGCGAAGACCTGTGGTGCCAGGGCTACTCCGAGCCCAACGCCGGCTCCGACCTCGGCAACCTCGGGTGCAAGGCCGAGCGCGACGGCGACGAGTGGGTCATCAACGGTCAGAAGATCTGGACGTCGGCCGGTCACCTGGCCAATTGGATCTTCGTGCTGACGCGCACCGACCCGACGGTGGCCAAGCACCGCGGCATCACGTTCCTGCTCGTCCCGATGGACCAGGCCGGCATCGAGGTGCGACCCATCAAGATGATCTCGGGCGCCAGCGAGTTCAACGAGGTGTTCTTCACCGACGCCCGCACGCCCGTCGACAACGTGATCGGTGGCGTCAACAACGGGTGGGCCGTCGCCATGACGTTGCTCGGTTACGAACGGGGCGAGGCCGCCGCGACCAACCCGATCATGTACCGCACCGAGCTCGATCGTTTGCTGGCGCTGGCCAAGGAGCGCGGTGTCACCGACGATCCGCGCATCCGTCAGCGGCTGGCGTGGTGCTACTCGAAGGTCGAGATCATGCGGTACCTCGGCATGCGCGCCCTCACCTCGTTCCTGCGCGGCCAGGCGCCCGGTCCCGAGGGCTCACTCGGCAAGATCTTCTGGAGCGAGTACCAGCAGAAGTCGACCGAGCTGGCGATGGACATCCTCGGGCTCGACGCTCTCGTGCCCAGCGGCCGCCCGCCGTCCAACGCGTTCCA
>JAFATL010000040.1 GCA_019243975.1 Actinomycetota bacterium
GGTGCTGCAGATGGCCGACCGGCTCACCTTGTTCCGGTTGATGGTCAAGCAGGTGGCCAAGGAGACGGGCCTGTTCGCCACCTTCATGCCCAAGCCGTACACGGGGGCATGGGGCTCGGGCGCCCACTTCAACATGAGCCTGGCTGATGTCGAGACCGGCGAAAACGTGTTCCGCGACGCTGACGACGTACGCGGCCGGGGGTGGAGCAAGGTCGCCTACGGGTTCGTCGCCGGAATCCTCAAGCACTCCCAGGCGCTGTCCGCAATCTGCTGCCCGACAGTCAACTCCTACAAGCGCCTCACACCGCGACTCACTGACGGCACGGTGTCGTGGGCCCCGGTGTGGGCGGCGTACGGCGACAACAACCGGTCGTGCATGTTGCGCCTGCCCCGCAACCGGCCCGCCCTCGAGAACCGCGGCGTGGACTCCGCCGCCAATCCGTACCTGGCCGGCGCGTTCCTGCTGGCGGCGGGACTCGAGGGCGTCGCCTTGGGTCTCGATCCCGGCGATCCGGTCGAGGACATGATCTACGACTGGCAGCGCGAGGGTCCCGGTGGGGGCGACGTGGCGGCCACCCGGCTGCCGCGCACACTGCTCGAGGCCATCGAGGCGTTCGAGGCCGACCCCCTCACGCATGAGGTGTTCCCCGCGCCGTTCGTCTCCGCGTACGTCGAGATGAAGCGACTCGAGTGGGACGAGTACCACGGCCAGGTCACCGACTGGGAACGCCAGAAGTACTTGGAGCTGTTTTGACGACGCGCAACGTCGCTGTGCTGATCGGTCGGCAACCGGTGGAGCGGTACTCGGTCCACCGGGGATACGTGGACGCGGTGTGGGCCGTGGATGCGGTGCCCCTCCTCGTGCCCGCCGGGCCCGGTGCCGATATCGAGCGGTGCCTCGCCGTGCTGAACCGGGTCGACGGCGTGCTGGCCACCGGCGGCGGCGACGTCGATCCGTCGGTCTACGGCGCGCGGGCGGGTGATCGCATCATGGAGGTGGACCCCGAGCGCGACCGCGTCGAAGTCGCGATCATGCGCGCCGCGCGCCGTCGGGGCATCCCCGTGCTCGGGATCTGCCGGGGCATCCAGCTCATGGCTGCCTCGCTCGGAGGAGCACTGGTCGAAGACCTGCCGACGGCGGGCCACGACGGGCACTGGGAGGAAGAGAAGCAGTACCAACCCGTGCACGCGGTCGAGGCCGACACGGCTTCACTGGCGTCGATGGCGCTGGCAGGCGCTTTCGAGGTCAACTCCATCCACCACCAGGCCGTTGGCGACCCGGGCCCCGACCTGCGGGCGTCGGCGTGGAGTGCCGACGGCGTCATCGAGGCCATCGAGGGCGCCGGCGCCCTCGGAGTGCAGTGGCACCCCGAGCGTTTGCTCGAGTTCGACCGCCGCCACCTGGCGCCGTTCCGCTGGCTGGTGAGCGCGTAGTGCCGACCGCCGTCGTCACGGGGGCGTCGCGCGGCCTGGGGCGGGGCATTGCCGTCGCCCTCGCCGAGGCCGGCTTCGATGTCGTCATCGGATGGTGCCGGTCCGAGGTGGATGCCAAGGACACCGCCACCGTGGTCGAAGCGACGGGTCGAGCGGCCGTGCTCGTCGGGGGCGACGTGACCGACCCCACGACACACCGCGGGCTGGCCGCCGCCGCGGTGGCTGAGCTGGGCGGGCTCGACGTGTGGGTGAACAACGCCGGGGTGTCGATGCTGGCGCCCGTCGTCGACACGTCGACCGACGACCTGCGGCGCATGTTGGAGACGAACGTGGTCGGCGTGCACCTCGGCATGAAGGAGGCCGTGGGCCGCTTCCGCTCCGCCGGCCGCGGCGGCCGTATCGTCAACGTGGCGTCTGAGCTCGGCGTGCAGGCGTTCCCCTTCTTGGGCGCGTACGCGGCGAGCAAGTTCGCGGTCGTCGGCCTCACCCAGGCGGCCGCCATCGAGCTGGCGAGCGAGGGCATCACTGTCAACGCGGTCGGCCCCGGCACGGCCGAGACCGACATGGTGATGGCTGAGCGCGCCAGCGAGTCGGCGCTGACCGGCCGTTCCCACGAGGAGGTGCGGGCCGCGTATCTCGGCGGCGTCCCGACTGGCCGGTTCTGCACGCCGGCCGACGTCGGCGCCCTCGTCGCCTACCTCGCATCGCCGGCCGCGTCCTACGTGACCGGTCAGACCATCTGCATCAACGGCGGGTCCGTCCTGCATTGACCAACGGGAGACATCTGTGACCAAGACCACGATCCGGCGGGCAGCCGCCCTCATGACCATCATGGCCGTGCTGCTCGCCGCCTGTGGCAAGAGCAGTAAGAGCTCGGGTAGCTCGACCAAGTCGTCGACATCAACGGCCGGGCTCGACGTCGTACACCTCGCATTCAACGCCGACATGCAGGTGCCCGATCCCGACATCTTCTACGAGATCGAGGGCAACGCCGTCACCACGTCGGTCTACGAGGGGCTCGTGCGCTACAAGCCGAACTCGACCGACATCGAACCGGCATTGGCCGAGAGCTTCACCAGCTCGCCCGACGGGCTCACCTACACGTTCAAGCTGCGCCAAGGCGTGAAGTTCCACGACGGAACCGCCATGGATGCCGCCGCGATCAAGGGCAGCTTCCAGCGGCGAACGGCAGTGAACTCGGCGCCCGCCTACATGCTGGCCGACGTGACCGGCTACGAGACGCCCGACGCGGCGACGTTCGTCGTACACCTCAAGCAGCCGGTGAGCGCGTTCCTCGACTACCTGGCCGCGCCGTACGGCCCGAAAGCGGTGAGTCCGAAGGTGCTGGCGGACCACGGCGGTACCGACCAGGCCCAGGCATGGCTGAAGACCCATGACGCCGGCACCGGGCCGTTCACGATCAGCGACTTCCAACTCGGCACCCGGTACACGCTTTCCCGGTTCGACGACTACTGGGGCGGGAAGCCCCAGGTTTCGCAGATCGTCATCGACATCATCCCCGACATCTCGACGCAGCGACTGAAGCTGGAGAACGGCGAGCTGTCGATGATCATCCACGGCCTGTCGGCAACCGACATCACCGCGCTCAGCAGCAAGAGCAGCCTGCAGGTCCAGCGCTTCCCGTCGCTCTTCAAGGCGTGGATCATGACCAACGAGAACAAGGGGATCTTCAAGGATCCTGCGCTGCGGACGGCCCTTCGATACGCCGTCGACAAGGCACAGATGGCGAAGGACGTCTACGGCGACAACGGTGTGGCGTCCACCCAGTACTACCCCGCCGGCGAGCTACCTACCGGCCAGGCGACGGACTCCGTCACGTTGGATCCTTCGAAGCTGGCCACCGCCGTCAAGGGGCTGTCGAACAAGAAGGTCGACGTCGGCTTCTCCAGCGACGACCCCCGCAACGGTCGGCTGGCGGAGATCCTGCAGACCGAACTCCAGGCCGCCGGGCTCGACGCCACGTCGCGCGGCATCCCGATCGCGCAGGTATTCGACCTTCCCAACCACAAGGACCAGGCGCCCGACTTGCTGGTGTCGACCGTCAATCCCGACGCCGCTCATCCGGATACGTGGGCGCGCATCTTCTCCAGCACGGCGGGCGCGCTCAACTGGTTGCAGTGCTCGGTGCCGGAGGCCGATGCGGCCATGGACGCCGGCCTGCACGCCACCGACGCGACGGCGATCAAGGCCGCGTACGCCAAGGCCGGTGACGCCCTCGTGGCTTCGGGCTGCTTCATCACCATCGCCGACGTCAAGGAGGTGATCGTGGCAAACAAGGGCTACAGCAACTTCGTTCACCAGTTGCCGACGCTGTTCAC
>JAFATL010000346.1 GCA_019243975.1 Actinomycetota bacterium
GTCTGACCGCGCTCGGCTCCCACCTGGAGGCACTGCGATGATCACCGAACAGGAAGCGCGCCGGCTCCTGCACGAGGCCGTCGACGGCGTCGAGGCCGCGTCCGGCGCGCTCGGCGCCATCCGCGCCGGCCGTACCCGTCGAACCCGCCGCCGCTGGCTCACCGCTGGCATCGGCCTGGCCGCCGCGACCGCGGCCGCCGTCATCGCGGTCACCCTCGCCGGTACCTCCTCGCCCAAGAACCAGTCCCTCAAGGTCCTCGCCCCGCCCGCTGTCAACGGATGGACGCCCATCGCCGAGAGTGCAGGGCCGGCGGGAAGCCTGAAGGTGTTCACGGGTCATGAGTTCGTGGCGGCCGGCGAATGCTGCTCGACCGATGCGCGACCGGATCTGCACGCGTACGACCCGGTGGCACGGCGCTGGCGCGACCTGCCACCGACGCCGCTGTCGCCCCGCGGTGCGCCCGTGGGCGTGTGGACGGGCAAGGAGGTCGTTGTGGTTGGCGGAAGCGGCTTTGACCCGTCCGGCGGCTTCGGCGAGCGGCCAGATGGGGCGGCCTTCGACCCTGTCACTGGAGGATGGAGCGCCATCGCGGCGGCTCCCGAGGGATTCTCCTCACAGAGTGCAGCCGCCGTGTGGACCGGCAAGGAGATCTTGGTCTGGCGGACGGGTGGATCCCAAAGTGCGATCGGCGATGAACTCGTCATGGCCTACGACCCCAGCACTGACAGCTGGCGCAAGCTTCCGCCGTCTGGGCTTTCGCTTCGCACGGAAGCAGCGGTCGCGTGGACGGGCAAGGACCTGTTCGTCTGGGGCGGCGACGACGGCACCCACCCGAAACTGCGGGACGGGGCCCTGCTCGACCCAGCGACGGGAACGTGGACGCCAGTCGCCGACCCGCCCATTGTGAGCCGGGCGGACGCCGCAGCCGTGGCGACGCCGGCGGGCGTGTTCGTATGGGGCGGCAGCGGCCCGAACGGCGAGCAACTCGCCGACGGCGCCATCTACAACCCACCCACCAACTCGTGGCGCACGATTCCGGCTGCCCCCATGGCAGGAAGCAACAACGCGCGCGCCGCGTGGACCGGACACGAGGTGTTCGTCGCCGGACAGCACTTCGACATGGCCACGGCTGTCGACAGCCTCTCGACCGGCGCCTTCAACCCGGCGACTTCCACCTGGCAGGCGGTCCCCCCGCCGCGCGCTGGAGACCCACAGACGCGTCACCTCATCGAATACGTCGGGTGGACGGGTACGGATGTACTCCTCGTGCAACGAGCTATGCCGTCGATCAACGGCGTGTCGAACGTCGCCGATGACCGCCTCGACGGCTTCACCTGGACGCCCGGGGCGGCGTCGAGCCCTTCCCGATCGGCGACGACGATCGCGGACACCACAACGGCCGGGCTTCCGACACAGGCATGTGGAACCGTCCCGTTCACTTCCACGGCCAGCAGTCAGGGAGCCTTCAACGTGACTGCTGTCGGCACTGACTGCACGACGGCACTGTCGGTCGCCGGTGCGTCGAAGGGCCACAACGGCGACGCCTACACGTTCAACGGCTTCACGTGTCCCCAGGCCAGTCAGAGCCCACCGACCGGCATCGAGTTGTGGACCTACCGGTGCACCTCAGGGGTGGCCGAGGTCGACTTCGACGAGCAGGGGTAGCGTGCGTCAGGCCGCGCCCAACCTGGCCGCGACGCGGAGGACGGCCGCTGAGGTTTCAGCGATGACGTCCATGTCGGGGGCGTGGCGGGCGACGGCGTCCCCGAGGTAGAGGACGTTCTTGAGGAAGAGAGTGAGTTGGGGTGGGGCGCGGAAGCCGGCGCCGCTGACGGCGCGGAGGAGCATGCGGATGCGCTCTTCGAGGAAGGCGCGGTCTTCCATCATGCGCAGCCGCTCTTCTTCGGTCGGCGGTGTCGGCAGCTGGTCGAGGAACGCGTCGGGGTCGGCCCCGTCGGGCAGGGCACCGAACGCGGCCAGGGCGCGGACGATGCCGGTGCGGTCTTCGTTGAAGGCGGCAGGCAAGAGCTGCAGCAGCGCCAGCCGCTGGTGCTCCGACATCCGGCCCACGATGCCGAAGTCGACCAGCGACATGCCCGACTCGGTGATCAACACGTTGCCCGGATGCAGGTCGCCGTGGAAGATGCCGTCGACCAGCGTCGTCTCCAGCACGCCCGCGATGGCGAGCCGCACGAGGTCGGCCGCCACGTGG
>JAFATL010000353.1 GCA_019243975.1 Actinomycetota bacterium
GGTCTTGTGATCGGGGATGCGCTCCTTGAGCGTCTCCTCCATGTCGGTCTTGTCGGCGCGCGCCAGCACCACCACCGACGCCTGCTTCTCGCTCTCGTTGGCGATCACCAACTCACTGACGATGCGCGGCACCTGGTCGGACCAGCCGAGGATCAGCGAGTGGCCCGACTCGACGACGGCGCTGCGACCCCGGCGCAGCTCCTCCACCTTCTGGTCGACGGCGTTGGCGATGAGACCGATCAACGACCCGGCCACGAAGATCCCGGCCAAGGTCACCATCAGGGCGAGGATGCGCGTTGGCCACGCCGTGTCCGATGCGAACGACCCGGAGTCGAGCGTGCGGAGGAGCGCCTGCCACAGCTCCTCGGGGAACGTGCGGGCGTTGCCGCCGGCGAAGGTGAGCTGGCCAATGACGGCGATGAGGGCAGTCAGCACCATCACCGCCAAGCTCACGAGGCCGAGGTACGCGATCACAATCAGTGGCCCGCGCGACATGGCGTTGTCGAAGCGGTAGCGCAGCTTGGTGATCAACGACGGGTCGGTTGCCTTGCGCGGCCCGCGCACCGTCGTGGCCGTCGCCATGCGCGTGCGTCGCTGCCGCGCCTTGCTCTGGTTCATCGCCGTCGCCCCTCGTGCATCCCCGGTGTCTACACCGTGAGAGTTTCCTCATGTTCGGGCTGGCATTCTCGCGCGATGACGACACAGAGCACTCCCCTCACCTGCCCGGCGTGCCAGGCCATCGACCGAGCCGACGGCGTCGAGGACGGCAACTTGTTCAAAGTCGAGCACTACACGGCCAAGAACGAGAACAAGCTGTTCGCGGCCATTCTGCGCACGCAGGATCGAGTGGCCGACCAGGTCACCAACTTCGCCGGGTCGCTGAACTTCGTCTACATCCACTCCGTCTGGTTCGGCGTGTGGATCCTGCTCAACGTCGGGCTCATCGGCGCGTCGGCGGAGTTCGACAAGTTCCCCTTCGGCCTCCTGACGATGATCGTCAGCCTGGAGGCGATCTTCCTCTCGACGTTCGTCATGGTGAGCCAGAACCGCCAGGCGGCGCGGGCCGACGTGCGGGCCGAGCTCGACTTCGAGACCAACCTGCGCTCCGAGATCTGGTCCGTCCACATCGGTCAGGCCCTCGGCGTCGACGCCAACCATGTGGAGGAAGTCGTGAAGCTGGCGATCGCGGGCGCCTCCAAGCAGACGTCGTAGCCTCCGCCCCGTGGCGAACGCCTTCCCGCTCCCGGATACCGAGTGGCCGGTGCTGGCGGAGTACTGGGCGGGGGCGGCGGCGGGCGAGCTCCGCATCCCGCGGTGCGCGGCCTGCGGCCGCTACGAGTGGTACCCGAGCGACACGTGCTCGGGGTGCGGCGGCGCCGACCTGCCGTGGACCGTGATGAGCGGGCGGGCGACGCTCTACTCGTGGGCCGAGGTCTCCTTCGCCTGGGTGCCCCAGTTCAAGGACCTGGTGCCGTTCGTCTCGGGCCTGGCCGCGCTCGACGAAGACCCCGCCGTCCGGCTGGCCACGTTCGTCGTCGACGCCGAGCCCGCCGATCTCCTCATCGACATGCCGTTGCAGGTCGTGTTCCGACCGCTGCAATTCACGGGGGTTGAGGGCGCCGTCGTGGCGCCGCTCTTCAAAGTTAACTAGGTTAGACGTATGGACGAACTCGTCCGAACGGGCATGGACGACGGCGTCCGGCTGCGTGTCTTTCGCACCGCGTTGACGGCGCGCCGGTTCGAGGAGCGGATCACGCAGCTCGCCCACGACGGCGAGGTGCCCTCGGGCCTCCATCTGGGCGCGGGCCAGGAGGTGTGCCAGGCCGCGGCGCTGGCCGCCCTGCGCGACGACGACCCCATGCTCTACGGCCACCGGGGAACGGCGTACTGGATCGCCCGTGGCATTCCGCTCGACGTCATCCTCTGTGACATCGCCTGCCGGGAGGGCGGCACCAACCGGGGCAAGGGCGGTGTCATGCACGTGGTCGACCCCGGCCGGGGCGTGCTGGGCGAAAGCGGCACCCTGGGCGGCAACTTCGTGATCGGTGCCGGCGTGGCGTTCGCCGAGCGCTACCGGGGCACCGATGCGGTGACGATCGTGTTCTTCGGCGACGGCACGTCCAACCGGGGCCAGTTCCACGAGGCCGCCAACTTCGCCGGCGTGCAGAAGCTGCCGCTGATCCTGTTCTGCGAGAACAACGGCTACGGCCTGTCGGTTCCGGTCACGGCCTCGACCGCGGTCGTGAACATCGCCGACCGGGCCGCCGGCTACGGCATGCCGGGAGTGGTCGTCGACGGGAACGACGCCGAGGCCGTGTTCGCCGCCACCGCGGCGGCTGCCGACCGGGCCCGCGCCGGCGAGGGTCCGACCCTCATCGAGGCCAAGGTGAACCGCATCGGCGGGCACTGGCTGGCCGACCAGGAGCGGTATCGCTCGGACGCGGAGAAGTCGGCGGTGAGGTCGCTCGACCCTCTCCCCCTCCTGCGGGCGGACGTGGAGGCACGCGGCCTGCTCGACGCCGCCGGCATTGGCTCGCTCGAGGCCGAGATCGGCGCGGCAGTGGACGACGCGGTCGCCGTCATGCGCAGCCGCGACCTGGTGGCCCCGTCGACCGTGCTGGAAGGGCTGTTCGCCCCGTGAGCGACGAACGGCGCCTGCGCTACTCGCACGCCATCCGCGAAGCGTTGGCGCAGGAGCTGCGGCGAGACGAGAACGTCGTGGTGTTCGGCGAGGACGTCGGCCCGTACGGTGGCATCTGGGCGGTGCTGCGCGGTTTGCACGAGGAGTTCGGCGACCGCGTCTTCGACACGCCCATCTCCGAGAACCTCATCGTCGGCATGGCCGTGGGCATGGCCACGCGCGGGCTGCGGCCGGTGGCCGAGCTCCAGTACGCCGACTTCGTGTTCTGCGCCGGCGACGAGGTGTTCCTCAAGGCGTCGACGTGGCGCTACGCCCACGACGGTGCGTTCGCCCTGCCGATGGTCGTCCGCATGGCCTCCGGCGGCAGCGGCTACGGACCCGAGCACTCGCAGTGCACCGAGGCGTACCTCATGCACACGCCCGGCATCCGGGTGGCCGTGCCGTCGACGCCCGCCGACGCCAAGGG
>JAFATL010000434.1 GCA_019243975.1 Actinomycetota bacterium
CAGGCCCAGCAGGCCAACCTCGACGCCCAGGCCACCTTCGCCACCATCACCGTCACCTTGTTCGAGCCCGGTGCGGCCGTCACGCCGCCCAAGCCGGTGCCCGCCACCGGCCTCGCTCGCAGCTGGCACCTCGCCGTGCACGGCTCGGCGGCCGTCATCGGCGGCACGCTGGTCGTGATCGGCTACCTGCTTCCGGCGCTCCTCCTCGCCCTGCTGGCGTGGCTCGTGCTCAGGGTCGTCAGAAAGACTCGCCCTGCGGAAGCTCCAGCTGCGATTCAAGCGAGCTGATGCGGTTGCGCACCACGCGCAGCTCGGCCTCGGCGATGTCGGCCCGGCGCCGCTCGCGTGCCAGTGCCTGCTCGAGCTCCGGTCCGACCGTCGGTCCGGAGCTCAGCTTGCGTTGCTGGTACGCGATGACCGGGATGAACACCCCCAGCGCGGCGGCCAGGAGCACGGCCAGCACCATCACGGCCACGAGCATCGCAACGACCTCCGAGGCGAGACGCTAGTCCTCGTCGCGCAACGGGATCCGGGACCACGACAGCATCTGGTGCACCTGCTCGAACGCGGCCAGGCGGGCTTCGTCGGTACCCGCCGCTTCCGCGTCCTCGCACGCCTGCCACATGCGCGTGACCGTCGACGGTCCGAGTTCGAGCACGGCGTCGGCGCCGCCGCTGGCCCAACGGGCCAGCACGTAGCGCACCAGGGCGCCGATCGGGATCGCCAGGTTCTGGCTCAGCCCCTCCAGGGTCTCGAGCGGGTCGGCCAGCGCGTACAGCGCCACCTCGGCCTTGAAGTTGGCGTCCGGGTCGTCGTCGGGCCACGGCCCGGTCCAACGTTCGAGACGGATCACGGGAACGGCGTCGTCGGCCACGACGCCCACGTTAGGAGTGCGAGGGAGACGGAGGCCGGGGCGCCGGCTGGGGGGGCAGAGAGGCGCCCCGGGCCTCCGTGGGGAGCGGCTGGTCGGCGGAACAGACCGCCGCTCGCAACCAAGATGAACGCTGGAGCCCGGCGTTTCGTTCCTGCCCCGGCTGTGCTTCGCGGCACACCTAGGTTGGGGACATGGCCGGGTCCCGCGTCGTGCACCGCCTCCACCGGGGCGCCATCGCCGGCCTCTACGTGCTGCCCCGCTTCCTGCGCATCCTCATCGTGCGGACGGTCACCCCGACCTACACCGTCGGCGCAATGTGCGTCATCGACGACGGCCAGGGGCGCGTGCTGCTGGTGCGCCAGCCATACCGTGCCGGGTGGGGAATGCCCGGCGGCTTCCTCAAGCGGGGGGAGACGCCGGAGGCTTGCGCGGTGCGGGAGGTACGCGAGGAGGTCGGCCTCGACGTCGAGCTCGTCGGCCCGCCCCATCTCGTGATCGACGAGCGGGCGCGCGGCGTGGAGGCGGTGTTCAGGGCACGGGCCGTGCGCTCCGAGGACCTCGCCACGGTCTCGGCGGTGTCAGCCGAGCTGGACGAGGCGGCGTGGTTCAGCCTCACCGCCCTGCCCGCCCTGCAGAAGGAAACGGCCCGGGCCCTCGACCTGGTTGGGGGCACGTGACCCCGTTGAGGAACGAGTAGCCCCGCTGCGCCGGTAGTTTTGGGGCATGGACGAGCGTCTTTGCCTCCTCTGCGTGCACGCCCATCCCGACGACGAGGCGTCGAAGGGTGCCGGCACCGTGGCCAAGTACCACGCCGAGGGTGTGCACACGGTGCTGGTGTGCGCCACGGGCGGCGAGGAGGGCGACATCCTCAACCCGGCCATGGACAAGCCGGAGGTGCGCGAGAACATCCACGAGATCCGTCTCGAGGAGCTGCGCCGGTCGGTCGAGGTCATCGGCTACGACGAGCTGATCATGCTCGGCTACCGCGACTCGGGCATGCCCGACAGCGAGGCCAACAAGGACCCCCGCAGCTTCGCTCAGGCCGACCTCGACGAAGCGGTGGGCAGGCTGGTGGAGATCGTCCGGCGCACGCGCCCGCAGGTGATGATCACCTACAACGAGGACCAGCAGGGTTACCCGCACCCCGACCACCTACGGGTGCACGACATCAGCATGGCCGCCTTCGAGGCCGCCGCTGACCCCGACCGCTTCCCCGACGCGGGGGAGCCGTGGCAGATCTCGAAGGTCTATTACTCGGTCTGGTCGCGCAAGCGGTTCGTCGCCATGCACGAGAAGTTCCTGGAGCTCGGGCTCGAGTCGCCCTTCGACGACAAGTGGTTCGACCGGCCCAGCCAGGACGACAGCATCACCACCACCATCGACATCTCCGAGCAGGCCGACGTGCGCCGCAACGCCCTGCTGGCCCACGCCACCCAGATCGACCCCACGTCGCCGTTCTGGTTCGGGCTGCCGCCCGACATCGCCCGCACCGTGCATCCGTTCGAGGAGTACCTGCTGGCGCGCAGCCTGGTGCC
>JAFATL010000651.1 GCA_019243975.1 Actinomycetota bacterium
CGGCGGGGACGAACGTCCAGCTCGCCACCTCCAGTACGCGGATCCCGTCGAGCACTCCCGGCATTGCTTCCTCCTCGGTTGTTCAGCTGGCCCGGCGCTGCGGCTCGGAGTGGTCCCAGTCGGCCAGCAGCGTACGCAAGGCGGTCAGCAGGATGAGTGGCTGGTCGAGCATGGCGTGGTGGCCGGCCTCGGGGATCTCGATCACAGGCGCCACCCGGCCCAGCCGTTCGTACATGAAGTTGCCGAGGTCGGGCGTGACCAGCCCGTTCTCCGATCGCAGCAGGGCGAAGCGCGACCGCACGGAATCGAGATACGGCAGGGCGATGCTGCGCATGCCTTCGGCGAACTGCTCGAAGATGTGGCGGTCGAACTTCCACTGCCACCCGCCCTCGACGGGCTTGAGCGACCGGCGGCCGACGTGGTCGATGACGTAGTCGAGGTAATGGTCTTGGGGCGGCACCGTGCGGAACCGGGCCAGCGCCTCCTCGACCGACGAGTACGTGCGCGGCTTGCCGAACGCCTCCTTCAACCGGAAGGACTCGACCTCGGGGTCGGGCGCCGTCACCGGCGAGTCGCAGATGATCACGCCCGCGAGCCCGTCGCCGTGCAGGGCGGCCGTAGCGATGGTGACGAACCCGCCCATGCTGTGGCCGACCACCACCGGCGGGCCGTCGATACCCGCGTCGTTGGCCGCCGCCATCACCTCCGACGTCCACTGCTCCAGCGCGTACAGCTCGCGGTGGTCACTGTCGCCGTGGCCGGAGAGATCGACGGCCACCACACGGAAGTCGGCGGCGAACTGCGCGGCCACGTGGGTCCACCAGTGGGCGTGGGCGCCGCCGCCGTGCACGAACACCAGGCCCCGGCGACCCCGTTCGCCCCACGACAGGTAGTGGATGCGCGTCCCGTCGACCTCCACTGCGTTGTCCTCGAACGGCACCGCCAGAGCGCGGGCGAACCAGGCCGGCGCGCCGGGCGCAGGCGGGAGCGGTTCGGCGGGCACGGGTCGACCCTACGTGCCCGCCCCTACGCTGAGGGAATCGCCGCACACGGAGGACGCCCATGGGCATCATCGGCACGCACGCTCTGCTCTACACGTCGGAGCCCGAGAAACTGCGGGCGACGTTGCGGGACGTGTTCGGCTGGCACCACATCGATGCCCACGACGGCTGGCTGATCTTCGCCTTGCCGCCCGCCGAGCTCGGCGTGCACCCGGGCGACCGGCCCGCCCACGAGCTGTCGTTCATCTGCGACGACCTCGAGGCCACGATGGCCGAGCTACGCGACCAGGGCATCGAGTTCAAGGGCGAACCGCA
The DNA here is from genome assembly GCA_019243975.1 of Actinomycetota bacterium. Lineage (GTDB taxonomy): Bacteria > Actinomycetota > Acidimicrobiia > Acidimicrobiales > JAFATL01 > JAFATL01. The sequence goes on from JAFATL010000651.1 coordinate 1,317, forward strand.
GGCGGCCGGCTTCGGCGTGACGGTGACCATGGTGCTGCCGGGCGACTGTGAGGTGCTGCTCTACCAGCCCCGTCACCCGTTGGCCATCGACCTCTGAGCCGTGCCGTCGCTGACGTTCCTCGGCACGGGTAACTACCTGGCGCCGGGCCGCTACTGGAACAGCTTCGTCATCGACGGGACCATCCTCGTGGAGCCGTCACCGACGGCACTGCCTCACCTGCGCCATTGCGGCATCCGCGCCGGCGACCTCGACGCCGTCGTGGTCTCGCACTTCCACCCCGACCACACGTTCGGCTGGCCCTTCCTCGCCCTGGAGCTGCTGCACAGTCCGCGCGCCAAGCCGCTGTGGATCGTCGGCCCGCCGGGCGTCGACGCCTTCCTCGCCGAGATGATGGCGCTCGGATCCGTCGGCGACATCCACGACCAGCTCCACGACCGTGGCGACGTCCACTTCGTCGACGTGACCGGCGACGGTTCGTGGCAGCAGGCCGGCCCGCTGCGCTTTCGCGCCGTGGAGGTCGAGCACGTGCCCTCGCTGCGGTGCTTCGGCTACCTGTTCGACCGGGGCGGGCGGATGATCGCCTACTCGGGTGACACCCGGCCGTGCCGCGGGCTCGACGAGCTGGTCGGAGCGGCCAGTGCGGTGGTGCTGGAGTGCAACGGGCCCCACGAACCCAAGACGCACATGGACGTCGACGACGTGCGGGCGTTGCGCCAGCAGCATCCGGCCGTGCCGTTCATCCTCACCCACCTGGGCGATGACATCGACGCCACCGGTATCTCCGAAGTCACGGTGCCGAGCGACTTCGAGACGCTCCAACTCCCATCGCTCTAGCGCGCCAGCTGGGCGACGGTGTGCAGCACGAGGCCGGCCAGGCCGCCGACGACAGTGCCGTTGATGCGAATGAACTGCAGGTCGGGGCCGAGCAGGAGCTCGAGACGGTGGGCGGTCTCCTCACCGTCCCACCGCGAGATCGTCTGCTTGACGATGTTGCCGATCTCGTCGCTGAACTGGGTCGCCACGTAGCGGGCCGCCGACTCCACGATCTCGTCGACGCGACCCCGCAGGGTGGCGTCCTCCTGCAGCCGCGTGCCCAGCGCCGCGATGGCACCGGCCAGCCGCTGCCGCAGCTCGGAGTCGGGCGCGTCGGCCTGGGCCCGCAGCTGCGCTTTGAGGTCGGACCACAGCGACGCCATCCACTCCCGCACCGCCGGGTGGTCGAGCAGGTCCTGCTTGATGCGCTCGCCGCGCACCCGGAGTTCGTCCGATGTTTCGAGCTCGTCGGCCAGGCCCATCAGGCGCTGGTCGAGCTCGCGCCGCAGCGAATGGTTCGGGTTCCGGGCCATCTCCCCGAGCACGGCGCGGGCGCCGTCGACGAGCCGGTCGAAGATGCGGTCTTCCACCGCGCCGGGCAGCCACCACGGCGACTGCTCGCCGAACCGCGCCTGCAATTCGAACCGGTGCTCGTCGAGGTACGTGTCGAGGCCGGCGATGGCGGCGTTCACCAGCTCGGTGTGCCGTCCCGACTCGGTGGCCATGCGCAGGCCCCGGCCCGCCAGCGGCGCCAGCGGTACGGATGCGATGCGGTCGCGCACGAACTGCTCGAGGGCGGCGTGCACGTCGTCTTCCTTGAGCAGATCGGCCACCGCCACCGCCGCGTCGACCGCATGGCGGGCCAGGCGCTCGGCGTTGGCCCGCTGCGACAACCACGTGCCGACGCGCGTGCCCACACCCGCGGTGCGCACCCGCTCGGTGATCGTCTCGGGGGTGAGGAAGCTGGTCTGCACGAAGTCGCCCAGCGTCTCGCCGAACTGGTCCTTGCGCTCCGGGATGATGGCGGTGTGCGGGATCGGCAGCCCCATCGGGTGCCGGAACAGCGCCACCACGGCGAACCAATCCGCCAGGGCACCCACCATCGACGCCTCGGCGGTCGCTTGTACGTAGGCGACCCAGCCGTGGGCGCCCGTTGCCGTGGCAACCGCGAACACCGCGGTGACGAACACCAGCAGCGCGGTCGCCCGCCGTCGCATGAGCTGCAGCCGGGCGGTGCGTTCCACCTCAGTGCGAAGGGTCGGGAGCGGCGCGTGCGTCGGTGCAGCCATCGCCTCACCGTAGGTTGCGGCTACGGCCTGCCCGCTCTGGACCTGGGTTCAGGGGAGGGTGACGGCATCGTCGGCGATGCCGTCGATGGCGGCCATTGCCTGGGCCGCGTCGACGGTGGGCGGGAGAACGCCGACCACTGCCCCGCCGGAGCCCGCCGATGTGGCGGCCACGCCGCGCTGGTCGAAGGCGTCGACCATCGCCGCCACGTCGTCGCCCACGATGCCCATGGTTTGGCGCTGCGCCCACGTCGTGCGCACGCACTCGGCGAAGGCGTCGGCATCGCCCGACTCGAGGGCGGCGGCACCCGCGCGGCCGGCGTCAGCCAGGCGCTGCATGGCGGTGACCACGGTGCCCTCCCCCGCATCGAAGCGTCGCCGCAAGGCGCCGTGCACACGATGCGACGGTCCGGCGGCGTCGGCCCGCCACGCCACCACCAGCGGGGGGAGCACATTGACCGCCAACCGTCGGGCGACGTCACCGTCGACGAGCGCGGGTGCGCGCAGCGCCTGCACGGCCCGGTCGATCAGGCCGGCCGTGATGCCGAGCTCGGTGACCTCGGCGGCCAGTGCCAGGCGCGCCAGCGTGAGGGGCTCCACCGCGATCCCCCAGCGTCGGGCCAGCGCCTGCATCGTGGCGACGACGACGGCGCTCGAACCACCGAGCCCCACCGACCGCGGGATGGTCGTCGTCCACCGCAGTTCGCAGGCGTCGTCAGTCACGCCGGCATGACGCGCCATCGTCGCCACGGCGGCGGTGACGAGGCGGTGGCCACCCTCGTGCCCATAGCGGTCGGTGTGGGCGAGCAACGTGCCGACGTCGCGCCACGCGTCCTCATCGGGTGGACCCACCACCCGCACGTGCGGGGCGTCGACGATCTCGACGGTGGCCGCCAAGGGACTGACGGGCACGGCGACAGCGGCGCCGCCGTAGCCGTCCGAAGGGTTGCCCGCTACGCCGGCCCGCGCCGGCACCGTTGCCGCGTGCACATCGGAGATACTTCCGCAGTGGACGACGCCCGCGCCCAGCTTGCCGACGACGGCACCGTCCGCATCGTGGCCGCGGGTCACGACTGGTTCGGCCCGGCGCGGGCCGACGTTGCCGATGGTGTCGTCGCCGAGGTCGACGAGCGCGACGGCATCGCCGTGCTGCGGCTGCGGGCGGAACGCGACCTCACGGGCCTGGCGACGGGCGAGTTCATCCGCCCGGCTGTGGCGTGGCGGTTCGCTCCGGGCGAACGAGACCATGAGCTCCCGGGCGCCACCGCGTTCGGGTACCAGTCGTGCGAGTTCGCCCTCCCGACGTTCAGCGACACGGCCTTGGCGCAGTGGTTCCTCCTCCCCCACCGGCCCGCCGTCGTGTGGCCGCTGTGGCTGACGATTCCGGACACCGGCACCCTCTTGTTGGCGCCCCTCGGTCACTTCCACGACCAAGTGGTGGCGGTCGGCACGGGTGACGGGCCGGTGTGGGGTTGGCACGGCGACCTCGACCAGGTGGATGCCGGGTTCGCGACCGAGCTGGCTGTCATCAGCGGCGACGGGCCGCGTGCGTGCCTCGAGCGGTGGGCCAACCTCCTCCCCCGCCGCCAGCGGTCGCGCTACGCCGACGTGTCGCTCCGCCGGCCCACGTACTGGACCGACAACGGCGCCGCCTATTGGTACCGCACCGAGCCGGGGCACGACGTCACCGGCACACTCGAAGCAACGGTCGCCGACCTGCGCGACCGCGACGTGCCGGTCGACGCCGTGCAGCTCGACTCGTGGTTCTACCCGCACGAGACGCTGCGCCCGTTCGACACCGATGACTGGGTGGTGCCGCCCACCGGCATGATGCGGTGGGAACCGCGCCCCGACATCCTCCCCGACGGCATCGCGCCGCTGCGCGCCCGCCTGGGCGACCCGCCGCTCATCACCCACTGCCGCCACCTGTCGGCCGCGTCGCCGTATGTCGACGAGTTCGAGTGCTGGGTCGACGGCGACCGCGCCCACCCGAAAACGCCGGCCCTGTACGAGCGACTGCTGGACCAGGCCGTGGCGTGGGGTGTGCAGGTGTTCGAGCACGACTGGCTGGTGGAGTGCTTCTTCGGCGTCCGCGGCCTGCGCGAGGCAGCGGGGCGGGCGCACGCCTGGCAAGCCGGCATCGACCGCGCCGCCGCGGCGCGGGGCGTGACCCTGCAGTGGTGCATGGCCACGCCGGCCGACTTCTGCACCGCGGCCGGGCTCGACCAGGTGACGTCGATCCGCACCAGCGGCGACCACGGCTACATCGCCAGTCCCGAGATGCTGTGGGCGTGGTTCGTCTACACCAACGCCCTCGCCCGCGTGCTCGGGCTCACGCCGTACAAGGACGTCTTCATCTCGAGCGGCGAACACGCCGAGATCGAGGCGCTGCTGTCGGTGCTGTCGACCGGACCCGTCGGGATCGGTGACGCCTTGGGCCGCACCGACGCGTCCGTCGTCGCCCGCACCTGTCGGGCTGACGGCATGCTCGTGAAGCCCGACGTTCCCGTCGCCGCCGTCGACCGCGCCTTCCTCCAGCACGGCGTGGCCCGGCCCGAGGCGATCGTGGCCGAGGCGACGACGACCCACGGGGCTGGCACCTGGCACTACGTCCTGTCGTTCAATGCCTTCCGCCAGGGCGAGCCCGAGACGTCGCGGGTGTTGCTCGATGACGTCGGCGTGCGCGGCGACGTCGTCGCCTACGACTGGCGGACGGGCACGGCCGAGGTGCTCGGCCCGGGCGATGGCTGGGACGTCGACCTGCCCACCGCCGGCTGGGACTACCGGGTGCTGGCGCCCGTGCTGCCCAGCGGGGTGGCCGTCATCGGCGACACGAAATTGTTCGCGCCCGCCGGCGACATGCGCATCGCTGACGTCGCGGCAACCGACAGGGGCGCGCGCGTCACCGTGCTGGGCGCAGGCGAGCGCGTGCAGTTGACGGTGTGGGACGGCGGCCTGCGCACGGTCGACGTCGACGTCCCGCCCCGGGGGTGGACCGTCGTCGACGTGTGACCGGCCTCAGCGGCCGGTCACCACTGCTCGGGCCAGTCCGAGCGTGCAGTAGTACGCCACGGTGTCGCGGCGGATGGCCGGCTCGCTGGCCGGCAGCACGAGGATGCCGGTCGGCTCCCGCCCCGGCGCGCCCTCGGGATTGACCGGCGTCTTGGCCGGAAGCCCCAGGTGGGCCCGCACCTGTGGCTCCAGCTCGACCACCCAGAAGCCGCCGGTCTCGGTGGCGAACCAGATGTAGCCCGAGTCGGAGAGATAACGGATGTGGCCCCACGCCTTGTCGAGCACCTCGCCGGCCCGGTCGGCGTACGTGCCCGGGTTGAAGTAACCGACTTCCTTCATGTCGTGCGGATCGCGCAGGTCGACGATGCGCAGGCCGGCGTTCCACATCGAGAGCATGGCGAACGTCGTGTGCTTGGGATCGTCGACGTCGTGGTAGTGCACGCTGGCGTTGACCCCGTCGTACACCTGGGTCGAGCAGTGCAGCGGTTCGTTGATCTCGAGCCGGAACTGGCTGATCCGCATGATCGGGTGGCGCGGATCGGTGACGTCGCTCAGCCACGGCTGGGCCGGGCCCGAGAACGGGTTGAGCTGCTGGTCGAGGCACCCCTTGGCCGTGGGGTCGACGACGCTTTCCTCGGAGTGCAGGGCGTACGTGCGCCCGTTGATCGTGGCCAACCGCATCGAGTGGCCCCGGCCCTCCACCTGACTCAGCACCTTCACCGGCCGCGCCGGCCAGCCGGTGATGTCGACGATGGTGAAGGTGGGGAACTGCGGTGTTTGGCCGCCCAGGTACAGCAGGTTGCCGTCAGGGCTGGTCCACACCTCGTGCGCGAGGTACTTGGCGTGGCCGCTGGGATCGAACGACGGCTGCGGGATCACGTCGTCGAGGTTGCCCAGCAGCTTCGGGTGCGCGAGGTCCTTGATGTCGAGCACCTGCAACGGGAGCGTCGAGTACACGCGCATCCCGTCGGGCGAGAAGCTGAGGTTGTGAATGTTCGACGGGTACTGGAACGTCGACATCAGCTTCGGGTGCGCGCAGTCGCGCACGTCGTAGATGTCCATCGGCGCGCCGATGGGGAGCGGCAGCAGGCCGTACCGGCCGGCCACCAGCACGGCACGATCGCCGACCTTGATGGCGCTGATGGTCTCGATCGTCGGTTCGGTGTTGATGTCGTGCAGCGTGGTGACGAACTTGGGGTGGCGCGGGTTCGACACGTCGACGACGGCGATGCCGTTGCCGATGCCGGCGACGTAGGCGCAGTTGCCGGCCCACGCCATGTTGGCGTTGCCCGTGCGCCCACCCAGGTCGGTGTGGCCGACGAGGGCGACGCCGCAGTTGTACCCCTTCTCAGCCCGGCCCGAGAGTTGGTCGCGCCTCGGCTGGTCGCCTTGCAGCCCGGTCTCGGGCAGGTCGCGCCGGCCGCACAGCTCCCCATTGGCGGGCGACGCCGCGCGCGACCACTGGATGGGTACGGCCACGAACCCAGCAGCCAGAACCGCGGCAGCAACAATGAGAGCACGAGCGCGGTGCATTCCTGGGAGGTTCTACGCGGCGCGGCCCCTCGCCTGCCAACTCGGGCGTTTCACCTGCGACGCGGCAGCCAGCGCGACCGGATGGGCGCGCCGATCGGGCCGGCGAACGACGCGGCCTCCCTTTCGACGTCCGCCTCGTACCTGGTGCCGAGCGTTGGCCATGGGTCGAGGGTGACGTCGCCCTTGACCCTTCCCCATGCACCGACCACCTCCCCGTCCACGACCACCCGCCCGGTGAAGCTGTTGACCAATCGCTTCGTGACCTTGGCCGCCGCGTCCAGCGGTTGTGGCGACGGCGACGGCGGTTGGTCGTCACCGAGGTAGAGACACGGGTCTCCCATCGGCAGCAGCCGCACCCCCTTCGGCGGCACGGCTTCGACGAGGTCGTCGACGTCACCGGCCAGCAGCCAGCACCGTCGGCCTGCGAACGTCACCGGAGCCAACTCATCGGCGAGGGCGGCGAAGGTCGCTTTGGCGTCGCGCTGGCTGACCTTCGTCCATTTGGCGAACTGCTGCGCGTCAGCTGGTCCGAGCCAATGCAGGAAGCGGCGAGCCAGTTCGATCCGAGCGGCCTCGTCGTCGATCGACGGCGGAGGGGCCGCCATCACCTCGACGCGGCTGGCATCCCACCGGATGTGGATACGACCCGTCGGCGACGCCAACCGCACCGCGAACGGCGGCAGGTCCCGGGGCAGGCGCGCCGCAACTTCTCGGCTGTCGGCCCGGCCGCCGTCGA
>JAFATL010000021.1 GCA_019243975.1 Actinomycetota bacterium
ACCCGGAGGCGGCGCGCTTCCTTGTGGACGCGCGCGGCACTGCCGTCACCTCGACCGACCCCAAGCTCATCGGGACGAGCCTCGCTGACCGCTACCCAGTCGCCCGCGCCATCAAGGGCGAATGGGGGACGGCCGAGTTCACCTACAAGGGCGTGCCCCAGGTGGCGTCCGCCCTGTCGACGGGCATCGGCGGGTGGACCTTCGTCTCGATCGAGCCGACCTCGGCCTTCTTCGCCACCACGCGGACCTCGCGTCACCGCCAGGCCCTTGCCCTGCTCGGCGTGATGGCAGGCGGGTTGGCCGGCATCGCATTGTTGAACACGCGCGACAAGAGGACGCGCCGGCGGAGCGAGGCACGCTTCCGGTCGCTCGTGCAGAACGCGTCCGACATGATCTTCATCGTCGACGCCGAAGGTCGGGGGCTCTACGCAAGCCCGTCCGTCGAGCGCATGCTCGGCTATCCGATCGAGAGCTTGCTTCACCAGCCCCTGCTGCCGCTCGTGCACCCCGACGACCTCGCCCTGGCCGAGGCAACCCTCGCGCAGCTCGTGATCACGGGGTCGGGCACGGCCCGCATGGAGCTGCGCATGCGCCGGGCCGACGGCAGCTACGGCTGGTACGAGGCGACGGGAACCAACCAGCTGCACGACTCGAGCGTGCGCGGCATCGTCGTCAACCTGCGCGACATCAAAGAGCGGCGCACGTTCGAGGAGCGCCTCACCCACCAAGCGTTCCACGACGCGCTCACCGGCCTCCCCAACCGGGCCCTGTTCCAGGACCGGCTCACCATGGCGTTGTCGCGCCGGCGCCTTTCCGACTCGCAGGTCGGCGTGCTGTTCCTCGACCTCGACCGGTTCAAGGTCGTCAATGACAGCCTCGGCCACGAAGCAGGCGACCGCCTGCTCGAGGCCGTGGCCGAACGTCTCAAGGTGGGCGTGCGCCCCGAGGACACGCTCGCCCGCATGAGCGGCGACGAGTTCACCGTGCTGCTCGAGGAAGTGAACGACCCCCGCGACGCGGAGATGGTGGCCGAACGCCTCATCGACGCGTTGCGTTCGCCGTTCATCGTCGCCGACCGCGAGATCTTCGTCGGGGTCAGCATCGGCATCGCCCTCGGCGCGCGCGGCACATCGCCCGAGGACATCGTGCGCGACGCCGACCTGGCCATGTACCGGGCCAAGGAGCGGGGCCGCCGCCGCTACGAGGTCTTCGCCTCCGACCTGGGCGACCAGGCCCGCAACCGCCTCGAGCTCGAGTCGGACCTGCGCCAGGCCATCGAGCGGGGCGAGCTGCGCCTGCACTACCAGCCCGAGGTCAACCTGGCCGACCGCTGTCTCGTCGGCGTCGAGGCCCTCGTGCGCTGGGAGCACCCCACACGGGGGCTGCTGGTGCCGGGCCAGTTCATCTCGATCGCCGAAGAGACCGGCCTCATCATCCCGCTCGGCGCGTGGGTGCTCGAGCAGGCGTGCTTGCAGTTGCGCCAGTGGGCCCTCGACTACCCGGAGCGCCGCAACCTGCGCATGAGCGTGAACCTGTCGGGCCGCCAGCTCGAGCAGCACCGGCGGCTCGTCGACACGGTCGCATCGGTGCTGCAGGAGACGGGCATCGATCCCGGCCTGCTCACGTTGGAGCTGACCGAGAGCGTGCTCATGGACAACACCGAGCTCAACGTCAACACGCTGCGCGAGCTGCGCGCCCTCGGCGTGGAGCTCGCCATCGACGACTTCGGTACCGGGTACTCGTCGCTCAACTACCTCAAGCACTTCCCCATCTCGACGCTCAAGCTCGACCGTTCGTTCGTGCACGGGCTCGGCAACGACGAGGCCGACGCCGCCATCGCGCAGTCAGCCATCGGCTTGGCCCACGCCCTGAACCTGCGCGTCACCGCCGAAGGGATCGAGCTCGACGAGCAGCTCACGCAGTTGCGCCGGATGGGGTGTGACCGCGGCCAGGGCTTCCACTTCTCTCGGCCCGTGCCGGCCAGTGAGTTGGAGGAGCTGGTCGAGCAGCTCCAGCAGCTCTAGCTACAGGCGCTCGACGATCGCCGCCGCGAACTCCGACGTCTTCACCTCGGTGGCGCCCTCCATCAGCCGGGCGAAGTCGTAGGTCACGACCTTGTCGGCGATGGTGGCCTCGAGGGCCCGCACGATGTCGTCGGCCGCGTCGAGCCAGCCGAGGTGCTCGAACATCATCACGCCGCTGAGCAGCACCGAACCGGGGTTGACCTTGTCCTGCCCCGCGTACTTGGGCGCGGTGCCGTGGGTCGCCTCGAAGATGCCGTGGCCGCTGACGTAGTTGATGTTGCCGCCCGGAGCGATGCCGATGCCGCCGACCTGCGCGGCCAGCGCGTCGGACAGGTAGTCGCCGTTGAGGTTGGTGGTGGCGATCACGTCGAACTCATCGGGCCGGGTCAGGACCTGCTGCAAGGTGATGTCGGCGATGGCGTCCTTCACCAGCACCTTGCTGCCCGGCTTGCCGCCGCAGTCGTCCCAACCGACGGCGACGTCGCTGAACTCCTCGCGCGTCAGGTCGTAGCCCCAGTTGCGGAAGGCGCCCTCCGTGAACTTCTGGATGTTGCCCTTGTGCACGAGCGTGACGCTCTCGCGCTTGTGCTTCACCGCGTACTCGATGGCGGCGCGGATGAGCCGCTTCGAGCCCGTCTCCGACACCGGCTTGATGCCGACGCCCGAGTCGGGGCGGATGTCCCAGCCGAAGTTGTCCTTGAGCAGGGCGATGAGCTTCTGCGCGTCCGGCGTGCCCTCCTCGACTTCGAGGCCGGCGTAGATGTCCTCGGTGTTCTCCCGGAAGATCACCATGTCGACCTTCTCGGGGTGCTTCACCGGCGAGGGCACGCCCTGGAACCAGCGCACGGGCCGCAGGCACACGTACAGATCGAGGATCTGGCGCAGCGCCACGTTGAGGCTGCGGATGCCGCCGCCGACCGGCGTGGTGAGCGGGCCCTTGATGCCGATGAGGTAGTCGCGGAAGGTGTCGACGGTCTCCTGGGGCAGCCAGTCGCCTGTCTCGTTGAACGCCTTCTCCCCCGCCAGCACCTCCTTCCAGGCGATCTTCTTGCCGTGCTTGGCCGCCGCCGCGTCCATGACCAGCTGGGCGGCGGGCCAGATGTCCACGCCGGTGCCGTCGCCCTCGATGAACGGGATGATGGGCTCGTCCGACACCTGCAGGGTGCCGTCGTCCGCCATGGTGATCTTCTCGGCCATGACGGCGAGCCTATCGGGAGACGGCGACGGCCCAGTCAGGCGATGCGGCGGTACTGCCAGGTGGAGAGCGCGGCGAACACCACGAAGATGGCGGCCGACCACAGCAGCGACAGGAGTAACCAGTGGCCGGCGGGCGTGCCGTCGCCGAGGGCCCGCACCGCTTCGGTCACCACGCTGACGGGCTGGTTGCGGGCGAAGGCCCGGATGCCTGCGTGCATGGAGGCCAACGGGATCCACGCGCCACTCACGTAGACGAGCGGGAGCACGGGCGCGAAGCCGGCGAACTGGGCCGCGGCCGGGTCCTTCACCGCCAGGCCGATCGACGCGAACAGCCACGACACCGCGTACCCGAAGGCCAGCACCACGGCGATGGCGGCGATGCCGGCGGCTGCGCCGCCGCGCAGGTGGTAGCCCATGACGAAGCCCGACACCACGACGGCGGTCACCGTGATCACGTTGCGGGCCAAGTCGGCGGCGGTGCGACCGACCAGGACGGCCGATCGGTTCATCGGCAGGCTGCGGAAGCGGTCGATGATGCCCGACTGCATGTCCTCGGCCAGGCCCGCCGCGGTGGTGCCTGCCAACAGCATCACGTTCATCACCAGCACGCCGGGCACGACGTACTGGATGTAGCTGGTGCCGAGAAACGCGGACACGACACCGCCGAACACGGCGTTGAGGCCAACCACGAACACGACGGGCTGCACGGCGCCGAAGAACAGCAGCTGCGGCGTGCGCCAGAAGCGGCGCACGTAGCGGCCGGTGACCGCCAGGGCCTCAGGCATCGTTGGCCGTGAGCGCGAAGAAGACGTCGTCGAGGGTTGCACCGGCGTGGCCCCCGAACAGCCGCTTCAGTTCGTCGGGCTCGCCTTCGGCAATGACGCGGCCGCGGTCGATGACCACGACGCGGTGGGCGAGGCGCTCGAGCTCCTCGAGGTACTGGCTGGTGAGCAGCACGGTCGCCCCGCCGGCGGCCAGCTGGTCGACGAACTCCCACACCTCTCGGCGGCTGCGAGGGTCGAGACCGGCGGTGGGCTCGTCGAGGAGGATCACCGACGGGCGGCCGACGAGCGTGGCGCCCAGATCAAGGCGCCGGCGCATGCCGCCCGAGTAGGTGCGCACCCGTCGCCGGGCCGCCTCGGTGAGGTCGAAGCGCTCGAGGACGGCGTCAGTGCGCTGGCGCGCCTCGGCGCGGTCGAGGCCGTAGAGCCGGGCGATGAGGAGGAGGTTCTCGCGGCCCGTGAGCAGCTCGTCGACCGCCGCCGACTGGCCCGCCAGCCCGATGCGCTGGCGCACGGCGCGCGCGTCGCGCACGACGTCGTGGCCGGCGATGCGCACGGTGCCAGCGTCGGGCGCCAGCAACGTGGCGAGGATGCGCACGAGTGTCGTCTTGCCGGCGCCGTTGGGGCCGAGGAGACCGACCACCGCGCCGGCCGATGCGGTGAGGCTGACGCCGTCGAGCGCCACCGTGGAGCCGAACCGCTTGCTGACCTCGGTGACCTCGATCATTAGGGTACGATCGTATCCAAACGACGTGGTCTCAGTCAACAGGCCACCGCGCAGTAGAAACGAACCCTCGTGCCGAAGCAGGTCGACCACGCGCAACGGCGCCAAGAGATCGTCGACGCGCTGTGGCGCGTCACCGCGCGCGACGGCCTGGCCGCGGTGAGCTTCCGTGAGGTGGCAGCCGAGGCCGGCGTGTCGGTGCGGCGGGTGCAGTACTACTTCGGCACCAAGGCGCAGCTGTTGCTCGCATCGCTGCAACTGCTGGGCGAACGCATCGTGGGCCGAGGGATGGTGGGCATACGGGCGGCCGGGCCCGACCCTGCGCCGATGGCAGTGATCCGGGCCGCCGTCGAGGGCGCCCAACCCCTCGACGCCGAGCGGCGGCGCGACGTGCTGCTCTTCTTCTGCTTCTACATCGCCAGCCTCACCGACGCCGCCTTGGCCGCCGAGGTGGTCGAACGCCAGAAGTGGATGGTGCCGATGTTCGCCGACCTCATCCGTCAGGCCGTCGAGCGGGGCGAGGCTTGGGACGGCATCGACCCCGACTACGAGGCGGCGGTGCTGCTCGCCGCCAACACCGGGTTGGCGTTGTCGGCGTTGGCGGGGCTGTCGACGCCCGAGGAGTCAATGGCGGCAATGGATTACCAGCTGGCGCGGATCTTCCGCCCGCGCCCGAAGCGACGCCGCTGAGCGTTATCGGGGGCAGCCGGTCAGAGCGTCGCCATCGCTTCGTCCGCGAGCTGCTGCAGCACCGCGAGATCTCCGTCGGTCCACTCGCGCGGCTCAGTGTCGACGACGCAGAACGACCCCAGCGGGTAGCCGTCCTTGCGGATCGGGACGCCGAGGTAGGCGCGCACGCCGTCGCGGGTGGTGGCGACGTTGTCGGAGACGAGCGGATCGGTCAGCGCGTTATCGACGACGAGCACGTCGTCGGCCCGCACGACGTGCTGGCAGTAGCTGGCGCTCACCGGCCCCTCACGCGGCCCCTCGGCGCCGCCCGGCCGCACGGCACTGGCGAGGAACTGCCGCTTGTCGTCGAGCAGGGTCAGATAGGCCGCCGGCGTGCCGAGCCGAGCTGCCGCCCGCTGCGTGAGTGCGTCGAGCTCAGGCCGCGGCGGCGCACCCCAGAGATGTGTCGCGTTGACGGCCTCCAACCGCTGCAGGTTCTCGAGCATCGAGTCGTCGAGGTCTTCCTGCGCGTGTCGCTTCCGCCTAAGGATCGCCATGTCACCCCCAGTTGAGTATCTCGGCGGCCACCCGTTCGCCCGAGCGGGCAGCGCCGTCCATCGCTCCATGTGAGATTACCGATGTCTCGGTGCCGGCCCAGTGAACGCGGCCGAACGGCTCGCACAGCAGGTGGCCGTACCGGGTGAGGACGCCGGGTGGGAAGTGCGCCATCGAGCACCCCTTGGTCCACTCCTCCTTCCACCACGGCGTCTCGACCACGTCGATCGGGTGGGCGGCCTTGGGCCCGAGCCGGGCCGTGAGGCGATCGAGCAGCGCGTTGCGGCGGTCGGCCTCACTCAGGTCGTCGAACTTCTCGGCCACCCGCCCGAACCGGAACGACGCCAGCACGCCGGGCGAGCCCGACTGGGGTGACGCGTCGATCGTGACCTCACTGGCTGAGTTGGGCTCAGACGTCTGGCCGCTGAAGCCGTCGGCCCGCCAGAACGGTTCGTCGTAGACGACGAGTGTCTTCGTCTCGGGGCCGGCCACCGCTTTGCGGTACAGCGTCTCCCGGTCGTCGCCCAGCACTGGGTCGAAGGCGATGTCGAGCACGAGGGCGGGCGGGATCGCCACCACTGCGTGGTGGGCCGTCACCGATACGTCGCCCGCCTCCACGGTGACGTGGTCGTCGCGCTGCGACACGGCGCGTGCCGCAGCATTCAGATGCACGGCGTCGCCGAGCACCTCGGCCATACGCGCCGCGATGGACCCCGCGCCTCCCTCGACGAGATTCTCCTGCGAACCGTTCTCGATGGAGAACAACGTGTTGATGCTGCCGTGTCCACGCACCAGCATCAGCAGGTCGAGGAGCGAGGTGTCCTCCAGCGGGCCGGTGAACAAGCCCCGCACCGCCATCTCGAAGAGGTCGCGAGCGAGCGCGGTGCGGATGCCCGAGCGCTCGACGAAGTCGGCGACGGTCATGCGGTCCCACTCGGCC
>JAFATL010000106.1 GCA_019243975.1 Actinomycetota bacterium
GAGGTAGATCTCGGCCAGGCGGGAGACGCCGCCGATCTCCGCAATCGTGCCTGCGGTTGCGACCGTCCCTCGCTCGAGCACGTAGACGCGGTCGACGGCGTCCTCGATCAGGTGGGGGCTCTGCTCCACCAGCAGCATGGCCACGCCAGCGGCGTGAATGTCCCGCAGGGTTTCGACCAGCAGGCGAGCGGTCACCGGCGCCAGGCCGGCCGACATCTCGTCGACCAGCAGCAGCCGGGGGTCACCCATCAGGGCGCGGCCGATGACCAACATCTGCTGCTCACCGCCCGACAAGCTGCCGGCCAGCTGGGTGCGGCGCTCGGCGAGGCGGGGGAAGAAGCCGTAAACGTCGTCGACGCCGAACCGGCCCCGGCGGGCGACCAGCCCCGCCACTTCGAGGTTGTCGGCGACGGACATGGCGGCGAACACGTGGCGGCCCTCGGGTACGTGGGCCATGCCGGCCCGGGCCCGGTCCCACGTGGACATGCGGCCCAGCGCCTGACCGCCGAGGCTGACCGACCCCGACCACGCCCGCAGGTCGCCCGACAGGGCGCGCAACAGCGTGGTCTTGCCGGCGCCGTTGGCTCCGAGCACGGCGACGATCTCGTCGCCGACCGTCACGGTGACGTCGCGCAGCACCGGCGCGTGGAGGTAGCCGGTCGTGAGGACGTCGACGTGCAGCACGTGCGCCGCCGTCACGCGCCCACTCCGAGGTAGGCCTCGACCACGGCCGGATCGTCCTGCACGTCCTCCGGGCGTCCCGCCGCCAACAGCCGACCCTGGGCGAGGACGTAGACGTGGTCGCACAGCCCCATCACGAAACCGACGTCGTGGGCGATGACGAGGATCGTCGTGCCCGCGGCGCGCACGCGCTCGAGCGTGTGCTGCAACGTGACGACCTCGGTGACATCGAGCCCGGTCGTCGGCTCGTCGAGGAGCATCAGCGCCGGTGCTTCAACCAGCACGGCCGCCAGCTCCACGAAGCGCGCTGCCGCGAACGACAGGTCGGCAACGGGACGGTCGCACTCGTCCTGCAGCCCGAAGGCGGCCAGCGCGTCCCGCGCCTTCGCTACGAGCTCACGCTCGCGCCGGCGCCACCGCCACGGCCGAGCGACGAGATCGGAGGCGCGGTAACCGGCCCCCAGGTACTGCGCGGCGAGAACGTTGGCCTCGACCGTCTCCTCGGTCATGAGGCCGAGGTGCTGGAAGCTGCGGCCGATGCCAAGTGCGGCCCGTCGGTGAGCCGGCAACGCCGTCACGTCGCGGTCACGAAAGATGACGCGCCCGTCGTCGAGGGGCTGCAACCCACTGATGCTGTTGAACAGCGTGGTCTTGCCCGCGCCGTTGGGCCCGATGAGTCCGACGATGCTGCCCTCGGCCACGTCGAGCGACACGCCGCCCAGCGCTTGCAGCCCGCCGAAGGCCAGCCGTGCGTCGCGCACCTGTAGCAGGTCGGTCACGCCGCGTCGCGATGCCGACGCCGCGGCACTGGCGCGGAAGCACGGCCCCGCTCCTCCAAGGCAGTGATGAGGCGCTCCCACCGCGCTGCCTCGCGCGTACGCGCGGCGAGAACGCCGTCGTAGACGAGGAGCCCGACGCCCACCACCACCAGTGCCAGCCCGCCCAGTCCGCCGGAGATCAGCTCCTGGTTCTGCACCCACACCTGACTGGTGTTGCCGGCGTGGTACCAGGCCAGCGCGATGGCAGCCAGGCCCACCGCCAGCACCACCGCGCCGGCGAGGAGCAGCGGGCGCAGGCGGGTGCTCGGGTGTTCGTCCATGGTCGAGTCCCTCTCTCTCGTAGGAAGCACAGCGCGCACGCGAGCGGCGATCTGGCGGCCGAACCCATTGAGGCCGGCCGGGTGGCGCGTCAGCGTGACGATCAGGCCGAGCGGTGCGCCGTAGGTGAGCACGGCGTCGGCGTTGGGCAGGAACAGCCGGCCGCCTTCGATGAACGCGGCCGCCGCGGCCACGCCGCCGACGAAACCGCGTCCGGCGATGGCGACGATGATCAGGTAGGTGAACGACTTCGACAACGGGAACGCCTGTGGTGTCAGCCGCCCGACCCACGCGGCGGTGAGCCCACCGGCCAGCCCGGCGAACGCACCGGCCAGCGCGTAGGCCGCGATCCGGTAGGCGGCGACGGGCACACCGAACGCGGCCGCCGCGTCCGGGTTGGCCTTGACCCAGAGGAAGGCGCGGCCGACCTTCGAGCGGTGCAGCGCGAAGGCCGCGACCACGGCGACGACGGACACCGTTGCCAGGACCGGGTACAGGGAGCGGGCAGTGGCAAACGTGAAGGGTCCGAGCCGGGGCACTGACACCGCAGCGCCGGTGTCGCCCCCGACCAGCCACGCCTTGGTGAAGAAGAACCGGTCGATGGCGACGCCCGCGGCCAGCGTCACCAGCGCCACCTGCAGGCCACGAGCGCGCATGGCGGGCACGCCGACGAGCGCACCCACCATCAGGCCGACGAGCAGGCCGGCGGGCAGCAGCACCAGCGGCGAGATGTGATGGTCGGCCGACAGCTTGGCGACCACGAACGCCGGCAACCCC
>JAFATL010000114.1 GCA_019243975.1 Actinomycetota bacterium
AGGCCCACTGCGCGGCGATGGCGTACGGCAAGCCGGGCGCCATGGTGGCCAGGTTCCCCGACAGCAGGAACTTGCGCCGGCCCCGAATGTCGAAGTGGCGGGCCGCCCACGTGGCGATGGTGCCGGAGTCGCTGGTGAGGATGGCGTCGTCGGCGGCCAAGCGGTCGATGACGCGGGCGAGGTACTGGGGTTGGATCGGTGTTCGGTCGGAGGCCTCCAGCGCGGCCATCTGCTCGCGCCACTCCGCCATGCCCTTCTGTGCCTTCTGCAGGAAGCCGCGCTCGGCGTGCGGCTGCAGCAGCGGCTGCAACGCCTGCAGGGTCGACTTGGCGTCACCGACGAGCGGCACTTCGGTGGGGATGCGGGCGCCGGCCCGCACCGGGTCGAGCTCGATCTGCACGACGCGGGCTTCCTTGGGCAGGAAGGCGGTGTACGGGAAGTTGGTGCCGACCATGAACAGCACGTCGCACGCCTCAACTGCTTCCTCGGACGCACGCGTACCCAGCAGGCCGATGCCGCCCGTCGTCAGGGGATGGTCGTCGGGCACGACCGCCTTGCCGGGGAGCGTCTTGACGATGGGGCTGCCCAGCACCTCGGCCACCGCCGCCACCTCGTCGCCCGCGTCGAGGGCGCCGACGCCCACGAGCATCACCGGGCGCTCCGCTTGGTTGAGCACGTCGGCCGCCTTGCGCAGGTCGGCGTCGGCGGGCATCAACCGGGGCGGCAGGTAGACCGCTTCGGTCTTGGGCGCGGTGGCGACGCCGAGGCCCCCCTCGTAGGGCTGCAAGTCCGCCGGCGACTCCTGCAGGTCGACGGGCATCGTGAGGTGGCACACGGTGCGGCGCGCCAGCGCGGTGCGCACGGCGTTGTCGACGAGCGTGGGGATCTGCACCGGCACGTGGACGAACGCGTTGTACTCCGCCACGTCCTCGTACAGCCGCTCGAGGTGCACCTCTTGCTGGTAGCCGGTGCCCAACAGCGACGTGGATTGCATGCCCGTGATGGCGAGGACCGGTACGTGGTCGAGGCGGGCGTCGTACAGGCCGTTGAGGAGGTGGATACCGCCGGGGCCGGACGTGGCCAGGCAGACGCCCAGGCGGCCGGTCGTCTTGGCGTAGCCGGTGGCCATGAACGCAGCCGCCTCTTCGTGCTGCACGAGGAAGAACCGCACCTTGTCCTGGTGGCGCCGCAGGCCCTCCATGATCCCGTTGATGCCGTCACCGGGGATCCCGAACACGGTGTCGACGCCCCACGCCGCCAACCGCTCCACCAGAAGCTCCGACGCGATCTTGCTGCTCATGCATTCCTCCTCGTCCTGCTGCGGGTGCTCGTCTTGGCGCTCTTGCCCAGGGTCGACGTGGTCAGCGCGCCGAGGGCCATGCGGGCCCGCAGCTGCAGGCTGCGGGGGTGGGAGCGTTGGTCGAAGCGCCCGTGGCTGCCGTGGTCGCCGGCGACCGGCGCGCAGAGGTTGTCCTGGCGGTCGGGCGCCACCGGTTGGTCGGTCTGCTGGCTGTCGAACCCGGTCCTGGCCAGATAGCGGTCGAGGAGGCGGGGGATGACGCGGTTACCCAGGATTGTGGCCACCGTCGAGCCGCCCACCCACAGCTCCTTGGGGGCGTGCTCGGCCGCGTACAGCACCGCTTGGGCGGCCACCTCGGGTTGGTAGATCGGGGGAACGGGCTGCGGCTGGCGCGGCAGGCGCGAGCGCACCCAGTCGAACTGCGGCGTGTTGAGGGCGGGCATCTGCACCATGCTCACGCGCACGCCGCTGTGCTCATGCAGCAGTTCGCACCGCAGCGACTCGGTGAATCCCTTCATGGCGTGCTTGGCGCCGCAGTACGCCGCCTGCAGGGGAATGGCGCGGTAGGCGAGGGCAGAGCCGACCTGCACGATCGTCCCCGCGTCGCGCGGCCGCATACGCGCCAGCGCGGCCAGCGTGCCGTTGACGGCCCCGAGGTACGTCACCTCCGTCACCCGGCGCACCTCGTCGGCGCTCAGCTCGTGCACGGGGGCGAACACCGACGTCATGGCGTTGTTCACCCACACGTCGATGGGCCCGAGCTCGCGCTCCACTTCCTCAGCGGCGTGGTCGACCGCGCTGGCGTCGGCCACGTCGACATCGAGCGCCAGGGCACGCCCGCCTTGCGCGGCGACGTCCTTGGCCGCACCGTCGAGGCCGTCGCGCCCGCGGGCCAGTGCCGCCACATTGGCACCCTCAGCGGCGAACGCCTGCACGACCGCCCGGCCCACGCCTGCCGACGCGCCGGTTACGACAACGGTGAGACCATCGGCCACACGTGGCTCATACCCACCAAGGTGGCGGGCCGAACGCGCCGTTACATCGCGAGACGATAGAAA
>JAFATL010000260.1 GCA_019243975.1 Actinomycetota bacterium
GAAGCCGACGTAGTCGACGCCCGGGAGCTCGAGCAGCCGCGCTCCCATCTCGCGCCACGCGTGTTGGTCGATGTCGACGAACACGAGCGCCGTGATCGTGTCGCCCAGCTGGCGGTGGTCGACGTCGACGGTGAAGCGGCGGATGGCACCGCTCTCGCGGAGGCGCGCCAGGCGCTGGTAGGCGTTGGCGCGGGAGACGTTGGCCTGAGTAGCCAGGTCGTTGACCGATGCACGGGCGTCGTCGCGGAGCAGGTCGATGAGGCGCCGGTCGACCTCGTCGACAGTGGCGTCGGTTGCTCTCGGCATGGCTGCCTCGCAATTCGTCTCGTGCCCGGCCCTGCTGGGCAGCGGTAGGTAGACGAATTGTACGGCGTGGCGATTGCGTCTGGACGATTGTCTGCACTTTGGCCGTGTGGGTCGACGAATGGCGCCCTCAGGGGGATAGTCAGGAGATATGCAGGTGTCGGCGCAGCTCGACAAGGCCGTGAACACCCTGGCTTACGGCGGCCGGTTGGCCGCCGACCACCCCGGCTTCACCGACACCGCGTACCGGGCTCGCCGCGCCGTCCTGGCCGACGTGGCCGCGCGCTACCGGCCGGGCCAGCCGGTGCCCGACGCGCCCTACAGCGACGAGGAGCACGAGCTGTGGCGCACCTGCACGCTGGCGTTGGCCGAGCGCCACGCCCGCGGCGCGTGCAGCGCGTACCTCGACGGCGTCGACGCGCTCGCACTGCCCGGTGACCACGTTCCCCAACTGCGCGAGGTGACGGCGCTGCTCCAGCCCATCACCGGTTTCAGCTACGAGCCCGTGCCCGGCCTCGTCTCTCCATCCGATTTCTACGGCGCGCTGCGCGACGGGCGATTCATGTCGACGCAGTACATCCGCCACCACTCGGTGCCGTCCTACACGCCGGAACCCGACGTCATCCACGAGGTGATCGGGCACGCCAACCAGCTGGCGGTGCCGTCGTTTGCCGCCATCTACCGCGCCGTCGGCGACGCAGTGCAGCGCGTGCACACCGACGCAGCCGTGCAGTTCCTGTCGCGCGTCTTCTGGTTCACCATCGAGTTCGGCGTGGTGCGCGAGGGCGGTGGGCTCAAGGCGTACGGCGCGGGCATCCTGTCGTCGTTCGGCGAGCTCGACGCCTTCGCCGACGCCGACGTGCGGCCGTTCGACGTCGTGGCGATGGGTACCCAGCCCTACGACATCACCAAGTACCAGCCCGTCCTGTTCGCGGCCGAGTCCGTCGACGCGCTCGAGCAGGAGCTGACCGGCTTCCTTTCCACCTACGACGACGAGGCGTTCACGCGTCTCACGTCCCGGAGGTTCGCATCGTGACTGCAGTCGCCAGCGCCCGGACCGACGCGCCCGCCGCCCACCTGCTCGGGTGGGACTGCATCGAGTTCTGGGTCGGCAACGCCCGGGCCATGGCCGGCTTCCTGATGAGCGCGTTCGGGTTCACCTGCACCGCCTACGCGGGGTCGGAGACGGGCGTGCGCGAGAAGTCGAGCTACGTGCTCGAGCAGGGTGAGGTGCGGCTCGTGGTGAGCGCCGCCCTCGACGCCCGGTCACCCATCTCCGCACACGTGAAGGCGCACGGCGACGGCGTGCACGACCTGGCGTGGCTGGTCGACGACGTCGACGCCGCCTTCGACCTGGCCGTCGCCCGCGGCGCCCGCCCGGTGCGCACGCCGTGGGACGAGAGCGACGCGAGCGGCACCCTCCGGCTCGCCCAGATCGGCGCCTACGGGGAGACGGTGCACACGTTCGTCGACCGGGCCCGCTTCGCCGCGCCCTACCTCGAGCCGGGCTACTCGACTGACGACCTGCCGCCCGTGCCCGAGGGGCCGAAGGTGGGCGTGCAGTCGCTCGACCACGTCGTGGGCAACGTCGAGAAGGGGCGCCTCGACGACTGGGTGCGCTTCTACGCCGACATCATGGGCTTTTCGCAGCTCGTGCACTTCTCCGACGAGCAGATATCCACCGAGTACTCGGCGCTGATGTCGACGGTCGTGTGGGACGGCACCAAGATCGTGATGCCCATCAACGAGCCCGCCGACGGTCTCAAGAAGAGCCAGATCCAGGAGTACATCGAGACCTACGACGGCCCGGGCGTGCAGCACATCGCCCTGCGCACCGACGACATCGTGGCGACGGTGAGCGCCCTGCGGTCGCGCGGCGTGCGCTTCATGCGCGTGCCCGACGC
>JAFATL010000440.1 GCA_019243975.1 Actinomycetota bacterium
CTCGGGGCGAAAGGGGCGTTGCCAAGACGGGCGAATCACGCAAGCGTGAGGGCGTGCGCCAGGTGTTCCCCAACCACGACGAGGTCGACCCCATCGATGCCTACGGGCGGCTCGATCGGCTCCCCGACGGGCGACCGCGCGTGCGGCTCAACATGATCGGCAGCCTCGACGGGGCAGCCGCCCTCGCGGGCCGATCGGGCGCCTTGGGTGGCTCCGCCGACAAGGCGCTGTTCGCGGTGCTGCGCTCGCTGGCCGACGTGATCCTCGTGGGCGCCGGCACCGTGCGGGCCGAGAAGTACGGGCCGCCGCACCTTGACGACGAGGCCCGAGTTCGCCGTCGCCAACGCGGGCTGCCGGAGGTGCCCGAGATCGCCGTGGTCACGCGGTCCTGCCACTTGGAGTGGGAGTCGAAGTTCTTCACCGAGGCGGAGCGGCGCCCGGTCGTCGTCACCGTTGCCGGCGCCGATGACGCTTCGCGCCGTCGCGCCGAAGCGGTGGCCGACGTGCTGCTGGCCGGCGACGACGACGTCGATCTGGCCCAGGCCGTGCAGCTACTCGGCCAGCGCGGTCACGACAACGTGCTGTGCGAGGGCGGTCCGGGCGTGGCCGCGCAAGCGGCCGCCGCCGGTGTCATCGACGAGGTGTGCCTCACGGTCGCACCGCTGGTGGTCGGGGGCGACGCCCATCGCATCCTCGACGGGCCGGAGGTCGACCCGGCCCAGCGCATGCACGTGGTCCACGTGCTCGAGGCCGACGGCTACCTCTTCATGCGCTATTCCAGGCCTCCCAGCTGAGGTTCCAGTCCATGGTCCCGGGGTCGGCCAGGTCGGGGGCCGCGCCGGCGCTGTGGATGTCGATGATGTCGCCCCGCTGGGTGAAGTCGTAGAACCACTGCGCATCGGCGGTGCTGAGGTTGATGCAGCCGTGCGACACGTTGCGCTGACCCTGGTCGGGCACCGACCACGGCGCCGCGTGAACGAAGGCGCCCGCGTAGGAGATGCGGACGTCCCACTGCACCTTCTCGTAGTAACCGTCGGGCGAGTTGCGGGGGATGCCGACGGTGGCCGAGTCCATGGTGACCACGGGGTCCTTCGACAACGCGATGTGCACGCCGTTGCGGCTCGGGTAGGCCTGCCGACCGGCGCTGATCGGCAGCGTGCGCACGGGCTGCCCGTTGTTCGTCACCACCATGGTGTGCGTCGACGCGTCGGCGACCGACACGTGGGCGTCACCGATGGCGAAGTGCACCACGTGGCGACCGATGCCCCAGCTGCCCCCGCCGAAGTCGACCCGGCCCAGGTCGGCGGTCGCCGTGACCCCCGTGTGCGGCGTCCAGTAGTCGTGGGACCGCCAGTGCACCTGGCGGGGCGTCGTCCACCGCCACGCCCCTTCGGTAGGGGGTGACGTCTCGACGCGCAGGTGCTCGAGCACGTTGGCGCGCGAGGTCGCGGCCACGTCGTGGTCGAAGCGCACGACGATCGGCATGCCGATGCCGACCACGTCGTTGTCGCCCGGCGTGATGGTGGCGGTCACGCGCTGCTTGGGCGGCGACGTCGTCACGTGCGTCGTACGGATGTGGCCTCGCCCGTACGGGTCGACCAGCTCGGTACGGATGCTGTAGGTGAGCTCGGGGACGAGCGGGTCGGTGCTGCGCCACCGCATGCCCGTGCTGTCGACGGCGCCGCTCAGCGCCACGCCGTCGGCGTCGGCGATCTCGACCTGCTCGAGGCGGGCCGCCCGCGCGGTCAGGACCATGCGGTCCTGCCACGGCAGGTGGCCGGTGTGGTCGGTGTTGAGGCGGATGCCGATGCCGCCCGTGCCCGACGAGGGCACGGACGTGTTGGCGAGCGCGGCGCCGATCACCCACGCCACCACCACGATGCCGACGGCTGCCCCCAGACGAGTCAGCCAGCGGCGAAGCCCTCCACCGTCTTCTTCGTTCACCTCACCGAAGTATGCCGGTGTGGCCGAGCGAGTAGCGACCAGGCTGGGGCCAGACGCACAACCCGTGCGGGCCTGCGCCTACGCGGATGCGCGCCACGATGGCGCCCGTGGTGGTGTCGATGGCGTACACGGCGCGGTCGCGCCGCCCCGACACCCACAGGATCTTCCCGTCGGGCGACACCCCGCCCATGTCGGGGGTGGTGTTGCCGGGCAGCTTCCACGTCTGCACGACCTGGCGGGTGGTGAAGTCGACCACCGAGATCGACCCGTGGCGGGCGGCGCCGCCCCGGTTGGTGACGTACATGAAGCGGGCGTCGCGGCTGGGGTAGAGGCCGTGCGTCTCGGGCCCGGTGGGGAGGAAGCCCACCTCGGTGAAGCGGTCGCCGTCGATCTCGTGCAGGCCGCCCGCCTTCATGTCGGCCACGTAGAAGATCTTGCCGGCGGGGTCGACCTTCACGTCCTGGGGCGCGCCGCCGGTGGCCAGGTAACCGACGACCTGGCGGGTGGCCACGTCGACCTTCACGACCTGGCCCGAGAACTCGCAGCTGGCAATGAGGTAGCGGCCGTCGGCCGAGAAGTCCATGTGGTCGATGCCCTTGCACGTCACCGGCACACGCGTCTGCAGGGCGAACGTGTGCGGGTCGCGGAAGTCGAGGTGGCGGTGCGCCTCGGCTACGACGATGGCCGACGCGCCGTCGGGGGTGAAGTACATGTTGTACGGGTCGTCGACGGGGATGTTCGGGCCCGACGGTTTGCCGGTGACGGGGTCGATGGGCGTGAGGCTGCTCGACAGGTCGTTGGCGACGTAGAGCGTGCGCAGGTCCCACGCCGGCACGACGTGCTGCGGGTTGCGGCCCACCGGGTAGTGGTCGATCACCTTGTAGGTCTCGGGGTTGATCACGTCGACCGACGACCCGTCGCTGTTGGGCACGTAGATGCGGTAGGGCACGTCTTTGGTGGCGGGGGCGAAGTCGCCCACGCCGGTGGCGGCGTAGATGTTCTCGCCGAGGGGCGCGCCGGGGGCGGGCGAGAGGGCCGACGCGCCGTTGGCCGTCTTGTCGGGAACCGTCGTGGGGACGGCGGCCGCGTGCTTGTGGGCGCCCGACGAGCACGCCGACGCCACCACGGCGAGGGCCATCGCCACCCTGAGTCCCCATTTGGTCATGACGGGCAGTGCTACCCCGCCGGGCATGAGAGCTTCGTGGGAGTTCGGCGAGCCGCTTCACAATGTGCCGGTCACCTTCACGCCTTGTGGTCAGGACACTGACCTGAGGAGGAAGCCATGCCGAGGACCCGCAAGGACGAGGCGCCCATCGCCCTCGATCACCCCGTGATCGAGGGCCGCTACGTCGAGCTCGACGGTTACACGGTGTCGTTCGAGTCGTTCCACGTCGCTGCCGACGCCACGCCCCTGTTCGTGGGCCTGCCCGACGACCGCTGCCAGTGCCCGCACTGGGGCGTCGTCGTCAGCGGTGCCGTGACCGTCCGCTACGCGGGCGGCGAGGAGACGTTCCGGGCGGGCGACGCCTATTACATGCGCCCCGGCCACGTGAACGAGGTCACTGCCGGCACCGAGGTGGTCGAGTTCAGCCCCACGGCCGAGCTGCAGAAGACGATGGCCGTCATGGGCGAGAACATGGCCAAGGCCGAGGCGGCGTCATGACGACGTTGACCGACACCACCACGGCCGCCGACCTGGCCGCCAAGCTCGTCACCTTCCTCGAGACGGGCGCCGTGCCCGAGGGCTTGTTCACCCCCGACGTGTTCCTCGACTTCACCGTGCCGCAGTGGCGGCTGCAGGCCGAAGGCATCGACGACTGCGCGCGGCTCCGCCAGCTCGGCCACTCCGACCCCAGTCGGGTGCCCCGCAGCCGCCTCGACGTGACCGAGACCGGGTTCGTGCTCGAGGTGGAAGAGGAGTGGGAAGCCGGCGGCGAGCAGTGGTACTGCCGTGAGCTGTTGCGGGCCGACGTGTCCGACGGCGCCATCTCCCAGCTGTCCGTGTACTGCACCGGCGACTGGGACAGCGCCCAGGTCGCGCGGCACCGCGCCAGCATCACCCTGATCCGCCCGTAACCACGGCTCTACGCTGCCGCTGTAGTGGCCGCAGCAGGGGAGAGCCGGGAGGCGTTGCTCGACGAGTTCGCCCGGGCGCGGGACGCGGGCGACACCGATGCCATGACGCGCATCGCGTTGCGGATGCCGTCGTTCATCCAGTTCGGCACGCACCCGGGCACCCTGCCGGCCCTGGTGCACGAGGCGTACACCCGGGCGACGACGCCCGAGGACCGGACGCGGCTGGCCACCGCGCTGGCCCGCACGTGGGGCTACGGCGGCGACTTTGCCCGGGCGGCCGAGTTCGCCACCGAGGCGGTGGCGGCGGCCGAGGAGATCGGCGACCCCGCGTTGCTCGCGGACGCGCTCGACGCGTTGCTCATCGTCAAGTGGGGGCCCGACGACTTCGACGAGCGCCGCAGCCTGTCGTCGCGTCTCGACGACACCGTCGCCCACGTGCTCGATCCGGAGGTGCGTCTGTCTGCGCACCTGTGGCGGCTCACCACCGCGTGGGAGTGCCTCGACGTGGTCGCCGTGCAGCGCCAGCTGCGCGCCCTCGACCTGCTGGCCGAGGAGTCGAAGCTGGCGCGCATGGGCTTCTACGCCGCGGCCCGGCGCGCCATGCATGCCATCGTCACGGGCGACCTGCCTCAAGCCGACGGGTTGCACGCGCGCATGCTCTCGCTCGGGGAGGAGGCCGGGGAGACCGACCTCATGGCCGTGGACTTCAGCCTGCGCGCCGCCCGCGCCCGCCTGGTGGCCGACGCCGAGAAGATGCGGGCGATGGCGCCCGCCTTCGAGGCGTTCGGCACCGAGCAGGGCGTGCCGTCCATCGCGGCCGAAGGCGCGGTGCTGTGGCTGGAGGCGGGGGAGACAAGCAACGCCCGCCGCTTGCTGCACCTGCTGGTGGGCGACGGCCTCGACACCGTGCCGAGCGACGTCGACTTCCTGCTGACGGTGACGTCGCTGGTGCACCTGGCCGCGTCACTCGGCGACCAGCCCGAGATCATCGAGGACGGGCTGCGGCTCCTCACGCCGTACGTCGGGCGGGGCGTGCTCAACGCCGGGGCGGTCATGTTCCACGGCGTCGTCGACGAGTACCTGTACGAGGCGGCGCGCGCCCTCGGCCGTGAGGACGCCGACCGCTACCGCCACGCCGCCGCGTCCGCCTACCGCCGTCTCGGCGCGCCGTGGTGGGAGCAGCGGGTCGGCGTGGGGTCGGCGCCGACGCCGACGAGGGCGAGCGGGCGGGTCGACACGAGCGTCCATCTCCGTCGCGACCCGGGCGGCACGTGG
>JAFATL010000495.1 GCA_019243975.1 Actinomycetota bacterium
CCGCCTTCTCCGAACTGGCGGTAGTTGTGGTCGAAATACGACCCGAAGCACCGCCAGTTCGAAGGTCGAGGGCCTTGTCTGCGCTTTTGTCTTCGACGCTGCCCGCGAGCCGCTCGATCAGCCTGCGGCGCGCGTCCTGCAGGAGACCGGCGAGGCCGCCGGGGAAGAAGAGGAGGGTGACCAGCAGCAGGACCCCGGATGTGAACGAGCGGATGGCGATGGTGTTGGCGTTGGGTACGAGGTAGGGCCAGGCGAACACGGCGATCACGCCGAGGATGGGGCCGTAGAGGGTGCCGATGCCGCCGACGATGGCGGCCGACAGGAGCACGAACGACATCGACGGGTCGAAAGCCGAGAAGCTCCACGTGCCGATGCCCATGCCCCAGATGCCGCCGGCGACGCCGGTGACGAACCCGGCCACGGCCAGGCCGACCAGCTTGGCGTTGCGCGGGCTGATGCCGTGGGCCGACGCCAGGTTGTCGTTGTCGCGGCTGGCAATGATCGCCCGACCGATGGCGCTGCGCCGCAACGAGTGCAGCGACAACGCGGTGAGGGCCAGCACCACCACGCCGACGACATAGACAGCGCGCACGGTTTCGATGCGCAGCCCGAACACGAACGGCTTGTTCACCCGCACGATTGCCGACGCGTCGTGCACGAAGATCCCGCGCCGGAACAGCCAGCTCCGCGCCGCGAAGGCAAAGGCGAGCGTGACTACGCCGAGGAAGAGGCCGCGGAACCGCACCGCGACCGCGCCCACGACCACGCTCGTCAGTGCCGTGGCCGCACCGCACACCAGCAACATCGCGGGCACGCCGAGGCCCGCGGTACGCGTCGCCACGTACGCGCCGACGCCGACGAACGCGAACTGGCCCAACGACACCTGGCCGCCCCATCCGGTGAGCACGGTGAGGGCCATGCCGGTCATGGCGAACGCCACCATGAGGACAAGGAAGGTGGCCCGCTCCTGGGTGCCGAGGCCCGGCAGCAGCGGTGTGATCGCGATCAAGACGATGAGCGCGACCCAACCGATGCGGCCCAGGTTGCGCACCGCGAAGGCGGCCCGCAGGTGCGCCGGCAACGTCGGCGTCGATCGCTCGACGGTCAGCCGCTCGTCGCCGCCGGTGTCGCCCGCCAGCACCCGGGCCCGCACCAGCAGGCCGATGACGAGCGACAGGGCCAGCACGAGATCGGTGAGACCGGCCACGTGGAAATAGAAGACGGTCGCCTGCTCGATGATGCCGAGCACGATGGCCGCCACCACCGCGATGCGGAAGTCGAGCATGCGGGCCAACAGCGCCGCGGCCAGGCCCCGCAACAACAGGCCCGGCCCGTTGTCGCCGAACCCGATGGCGGGCTGGCTGGGCGCGTAGAGGATGGCCGCCACCGACGACACCAACCCCGCGATCATCCACACCGCCAGCGACACCCGCCGCACCGAGATGCCGGCCAATCGCGCCGCGTCGGGGTTCGACGCGGCGCCCCGGATGGCGCGCCCGGTGCGTGTCCGGGCGAGGAACCAGTAGAGGCCAACCGCGATGACCGGCGCGACCAACACCGTCAGCACCTGGCTGGAGGTGAGCACGGCGCTGCCGATCTTCCAGCGCAGGTGGAACGGCTGCGGGAACCCGCGCACCGCCAACGTCCCCGGGTCGACCTTCAGCGGTCCCGCCAGCACGACCAGCAGGATGAGCTGGGCGATGCCGATCGTGGCGACCAGCAGCACCAGCCGCGACTTGTCGAACAGCCGCCATCCGAGCAGCCGCTCGACCAGCGCCGCCACCGCCACGCCGGCGACCAGCGCGACCGGGAGCGCCAGCGCGTACGGCGTGTCGAAGCGGAACACGAGCACGGCCAGCACGGCGCTGGCGATCGAGCCGAGGCTGCCCTGGGCGAAGTTGATGAACCGGTTGGCCCGGTAGATCAGCACCAGGCCCAACGCGAGGAGCCCGGCCTGCAGCCCCGAGCTGATGCCGAGGGCAACGACGGCCGGGAAGTCCTTCACCTCCCGCTCCCGAGGAACACGGCCCGGGCCAGGTCGCCCCGCTCGAGCAACTCGTTCGGGTCGCCGGTGAAGCGCACGCTCCCCTTCTCGAGGAACACGGCCCGCCCGCACAGCTGGGCGGCGACCGTGAGCGACTGCTCCACGAGGATGCACGTGACGCCCGCCGCGTTCACCTCCCGCACCACGTCGAACAGCGAGGCCACGACCGTGGGCGCCAGCCCCAGCGACAGCTCGTCGATACACAGCACCCGCGGGTCCATGAGCAACGCCTTGGCGATCGCCAGCTGCTGCTGCTCGCCGCCCGACATGGACCCGGCCAGGTTGTCGATCCGCGCCGCCAGCTGCGGGAAGCGGGCCAGCTCACGTTCGATGCGGGTCTCGAGTTCGTCCGACGAAACGGTGAACCCGCCCAGCTGCAGGTTCTCGCGGACGGTCAGGTCGGGAAACACGGCCCGCCCGCCCACCATCAAGGCGATGCCCTGCCGGCACAAGGTTTCCGCCGGCACGGCGGTGACGTCGCGGCCGTCGTAGCGGACGACGCCGCGCGACGGCGACGACAGCCCCGCGAGAACGCGCAGCACGGTCGACTTCCCGGCGCCGTTGGTGCCGAGCAGCCCGAGGACCTCACCCGGCTGGACGTCGAACGAGACCCCGAACAGCACCGGCACCGACCCGTACGAGAAGTGGATGTCCCCCAACTCGATGAGCGATGCCATCTGAGGGTTGAAGATAAATGATCGAGCGTTAATAATGCAATGCGGAATGTCCGTTTCGAAGGCAGCGGCCCGGCCCGCCCGCCGGGGTCGGCCGCCGAACTCCGATGGTCAGGAAACCCGCCGACGATTGCTGGACGCGGCCGCCGCGGTCTGCGCCGAGCAGGGCTTCGACGGCGCCACGATCAACGTCATCGCCGCCCGGGCCGGCATCACCGGCGCCGCCATCTACAACCACTTCGATAGTCGGGAAGACCTGCTCTATGAGGCTGGCGTCGAGGGCCTGCGCCACGTCACCGCCGTCGTGCCCCAGGGCTTGGACGGCGGCGGCGCCGCGCGCGCCATTGCCGCCGCGTACCTCCGTCCGGGCCTCCAGCAGACGCGCCGGCTGCTGGCCGAGCTGCACCTGGCCGGCGGACGCGATCCGAAGCTGGCCGACATGCTCGCCCGGTGGCACCGCACGTGGACTGACGCGTTGGTCCCGCTGCTGCCAGACGACGACCCGGCCCCCGAGGCGACGGTGAAGACGCTGTTCCTCCTGCTGCTCGGCCTGTGCCACATCGAAGCGCTCGAAGCGGTCGAGGCCACGCCGGAGGAAATCGACGAGCGGGTGGAGCGGCTGGTCGACGCCATCGTCCCGGTCACTCGCGCCAGGCGACGGAGACGGGAGGTCAGCTGAGCATGGTCATGTCCGCAACGCTCATCGACTCGGTGAAGCGACGCGCCGCCGACGAGCGCGAGCGCAAGGCCTACCCCGAGGGGTTCCCGGAGCTGCCGCCCGTACCGGCCGCACGGTATTGCGACGCCGAGTTCGCCGCCCTCGAGGCTGACGGCGTGTTCGGCCGCTCGTGGCTGATGGTCGCCCATCTCGACGAGTTGCCGAACGCCGGCGACTACCGCTTGGTCGAACAGATCCCGCAGCCCGTCATGTTGGTGCGGGGCGACGACGGCGCCGTGCGCGCCTTCTACAACACCTGCCAGCACCGCGGCGCGGCGTTGCTCGACGAGGTGGCCGGACACGCGGGTCGCCGCCTCACCTGCCCGTACCACTCGTGGGTCTACGACCTGGGCGGCGCCCTCGTCGGCCTGCCCGACGCGGCCAGCTTCCCCGACCTCGACCGCGAGTGCCTCGCCCTCAAGCAGGTGCGATGCGAGACGTGGGGTCCGCTGGTGTTCATCAACCTCGACCCCGACGCCGAGCCGCTGCACGACTTCCTCGCACCGGTGAACCAGGACCTGAGCGAGTTGGGCGAGCTGACCGGCCGGCTGCACCTCATCGACCACGGGCAGCTCGCCGTCGACGTCAACTGGAAGTTCCCCGTCGACGCCAACATCGAGACCTACCACGTGAACACCGTGCACCGCGACAGTGCGGCGAAGGCCCTCGACCAGTCGTCGACCGGCATTCAACTCCTCCGCAACGGCCACTCGCGCATGCTCATCCGCATGCACGACAACCGCACCCTCGCCGGCCTGCTGCCGTTCCCGGCGATCTTCGAGGGTCTCGGCGATCTCCCCGATGCAGGCACGTTCTCGTACCACGTGTTCCCCAACCTCAGCATCGTGTTCTCGGGACCCGGCTACGTGTTCTTCATCACCAACTGGCCCGACGCGCCCAACAAGTCGACGTACCACACGCACTTCTGCTCGTCCCTCCCGTCGGATGACGACGGCAACGCAAAGACCAACAGCGACATCACCGCCTTCAACCGCAGCGTGCTGTTCGAGGACCTGTCGGTTCTTCCCGGCATGCAGCGCTCGGTCGAAGCGGGATCGCTGGAGGGCGTGCGCCTCGGCTACCAGGAGCGGCGCATCTACCACCTGCACGAGACGATCGACCGCATGATCGGCACCGAACGAATCCCCGAGCAGCTGCGCGTCGAACCCATGCTCGGCGACCACGTGGAGGTGTGACCGTGCTCGACGGACGGTCCGCGGCCGAACGCGAAGGCATGCACCCGTTCGTGTCGCTGATGCGCACGTACTGCATCGACTACACGAACACCCACGACCAGACGCTCTACGACGAGATCATGGAGCCCGACTACGTCGTGCACATCAGCGGCTTCGACCTCGAGCGCGACGTGAGCTACGGGCCCGCCGTCACCGACCTCTACGGACGCGCCCCCGGGCTGGGCCTGGTCGTGCACGAGTTCGTGCTCAACGGCGACCGCCTGTGCATGCGTTTCAGCGAGCATGCATCGATGCCGCTTCCCGACGGCAGCCGGGCCCTGGCGTGCTGGCGTGGCATTGGTCTGTACAAGTGGAACGGCCGTCGCCTCACCGAGAACTACGTGGAGCAGGACTATCTCGCCATGAGCGAGCAGCTGGCCACCGGCACGCCCCGCCCGCTGGAGCCGCCCCACCTCGACCCGTGGATGGCGACCGAGGTGGTGCAGGCCGACCCCGCCGCCGAGGACGCAGTGCGGGCCTGGCTGCTGCGGGGCGACTTGGCGGACGCCGGCCACCTGACTATCGACGACTCGCCGATCGGCCGCCCGTACGAGCCCGTGCTCGACGTGGCCGACGTCGTGGTCAACGACCTGTTCTCCGCCGGGCCCCGGGTGCCGTTCCACGCCACCCTGCGGGGCCCGTACCGGGGCGGCATCCTCGACGTCCCCGACACGCACAAAGGCACCGAGATCACGCTGAACGTCGTCGGCATCGCCGACGTGGGCGAGGGTGGCGCCGTCACTTCATTGCAGGCGGTGACCACGCGCGCCACGGCGCGGATGATGCTCACCGGGGCGTCGCCGATCTGATGGAGGCATCGCGATGACCGACGTCGCCGACCGGCGTGTCACCGAGCGGCCCGTGGTCGACCTGCTCGACCCGACGTTCCACGTCGGTGACCCCCACCCCGCGTACCGGTGGATGCGCGCCAACGAGCCGATCTACCGGGACGAGACGAACAACCTGTGGTGCATCACCCGCATGGAGCATCTGCGCCACGTCGAGTGCCACCCGGCCATCTTCACCAGCGCCCGCGGCTATCGCTCGGTATGGGTGTCGACCGAGACGTCGATGATCAGCAAGGACGACCCCGCCCACAACAAGCAGCGCAAGCTGATCTCCGACCGCTTCACGCCCCGGGCCGCCGGTCGGCTGGAGGACGACATCCGGGCGTTGGTGCGCGAAGCGATTCGTCTCTTCGAGCTCCCAGGCCGGGTCGAGTTCATCGACGCGTTCGCGGCGCGCATCCCGTCGATCACCACCTGCCGCCTGCTGGGCTGGCCCGACACCATGTGGAGAGACGTGCGGTCGTGGTCGGAGCGCGTCATGCGCATCGACACGATGGCGCGCAACGCGCAACACGGCGCCGACGGCTTCCGGGCTGTGCTCGAGATGGGGGCGGCGGCCGCCCCGGCGATCGCCGAGCGGCGGGAGTGCCCGCGTGACGACATCCTGTCGGTCTGGGCCAACGCCGAGATCGACGGCTGTCCGATGCACGACATGGACATCAACTCCGAGCTGGGGCTGGTGATCCCGGGCGGCGTCGACACCACCCGCACCACGTTGGGCCGGGCCATGGTGCTGTTCTGCGAACGCAACGACCTGTGGGAGCAACTGGCCACCGACCCGGCGACGATCCCGTCCGCCGTCGAAGAGCTGCTGCGCTGGATCACGCCGCTCAACAACATGTTCCGCACCGTCACCGAGGACACCGAGATCGACGGCATCGCCATGAAGGCGAATGACCGGGTCGCCCTCGTGTACCCGTCGGCCAACCGCGACGAGCGGGTGTTCACCGACCCCGACGAGCTCGACTTCACGCGCGACCCCAATCCCCACATCGCCTTCGGGTTCGGCACCCACTTCTGCCTGGGTGCCAACGTGGCCCGGGTGTCGTTGCGGGTGGCGCTGGAGGAGCTCACGCAGACCCTGACCAACCTGCGGTTCGGGGCCGAGCCCGAGTACGAGGCCAACGTGTTCGTCAAAGCCGTCGACCGCTTCGAGCTGGCGTTCGACCATCGGTGACGACGTGATGTCGGTGCGCCGGGGGCTGGCGGTTGCGTTGGCGGCGACGTTGTCGCTCGGCATCGTCGGCTCGCCGGCGGCCCACGCGGCCAAGCCGGCCGCACAGGGCTGGTGGCGCAGCAGCCTCAACGTGCTCGGCATCGACCTCACCGCGCTGCTCGACCCGTCGACCGTCGACGTCCCCGCCGACGGTCTGCTGGTGGCGGGCAGCACCACGGCCGGCCAGCCCGAAGCGATCGCGGCCGTCGCCTACACGGTGCAGGGGACGGTGGCCGGTCCGCTCCGCTTGGTGCCTCACGCGGCGACCGCCACCGTGCCTGGCTCGGGGGCGATGGCGTGCCCGCTCGACAACCCGACGTTCAAGCCGGCCCAGGGCGGCCTCATCGAGAACGCCCCCAAGTACGACTGCCTGGGCGCGGTCACGGCCAAGGTCGACTCCGACGGCGCGTACGTGTTCGACGTCTCGACGTTGGTGCGCGGCGACGCGGTCGCGGTGGCGATCCTGCCCACCACGCAGACGTCGCGCATCGTGTTCGCGTCGCCGGGCGACGACTCGTTGCTCGTGAAGGCAGAGGCCCCCGCACCGGCGCTGCCGTCAGCCACCGCGGATGCGGCCACCGGGTCGTTCGGGGATGCTGCGCTGTCGCCACCCCTCCCGGGTGCCGTGCTCGGGAACGAGACAGCAGCCCCGGGCCCGGCGGCGGAGGCTGCGCCTACGGCCAGCATTACGGCGCCGACAGCGGTGGCGCCCATCGGTGCCACCGCGCCAACCCCGGGCCGAGGCTCGGCCGGCCGCGCCTTCCTCTTCCTCGCCATCGCCGCCGCCATCGGTGTCGCCTGGGTCGTCGCGGGCAGGCCGCGTCGGCGATCGGCCGCTCCGTGACCGCGAGCTTGCGCCCCGAGCTCCTGTCGTGGGTGGAGCAGTCCACCGCGAGTGACGTCACGAGCGCAGAGCCCATCGGCGCCGGGTCGTCACGTCGCACGTGGGGCGTGGATCTGGCCGACGGCGGCCAGCTCGTCGTCCGGGAGGACACGGGCGGGGGCCCGACGAGCAACACGCCGCTCGACCTCTCGCGCGAGGCGACCGTGTACCGCGCCCTCGACGCCAGCGGCTTGCCGGTGCCGCGCCTGCTCGGCGTGGCGCCCGACGGCACCGCCCTGTTGTTGGAGCGGGCGCGTGGTGCAGCCGATCTGTCGGCCCTGCCGGTCGATGAGCGCAACGCGGTGATGGCCGACTACCTGCGCTGCCTGGGCCGTCTGCACACGCTCGATGTCAATGGCCTCGACCTGGGCGCGTTGCCCGTGCCGTCGACCGGGCCCGACCACGCTCTTCTCGATGTCGCCCTCTGGCAGTCGATCCACGACTCCATCGAAGAGACCTGGCGCACCGCGGCCGGCACGTTCGCGTTGGTATGGCTGCAAGAACGCCCGCCCACCGAGGCAACCCGCACGTCCCTCTGCCACGGCGATGCAGGCGCCCTCAACTTCCTCCACGACAACGGCCGCGTGACGGCCTTGCTCGACTGGGAGTTCACCCACGTGGGCGACCCGCTCGACGATTTGGCGTGGGTCTCGGCCCGCAATTTCCTGCTGCGCACGCGGCTCGACACCAGCGCCGCCTTCGATGCGTGGCGCGACGTCACGGGGTGCGACCTCGACGCCGCGCGCCTCGAGTACTACCGAGTGCTCGTCCTCGTGCGCATGCTGGTGAGCTGCGACGCCACGGTGCGCTGGAGTCGTGGCGCCGAGACGGCGGAGACGCGCACGCAGGTGCTGCTGCGACCGCTGCTGGCGCAGTGTCTGGGCCCGGCGTTGCGCCGGGCCGGCTGTACTGATCCCGCATTGACTGCGCTCGAACGCGACGCCGCCGAGGCCTGGGCGAACTCGCCCCTCCTCGGCGCGTTCGGCGAGGAACCCGAGCTGGAGGACTTCGGAGTGCTGCGATGAGCCGCGACCTGACCGCTGACGACGACCGCTTCCACCCCGTCGGCGACCCCCACCCGCTGTGGACGGAGACGACGTGGTGGGGATTCGCCGTGCCCGAGCGTGCGCTCGGCGGGATGGTCTACACGCTGTTCCGGCCCAACCTCGGCGTGGCAGCCGTCGTGGTCAACGTGTGGGACGGCGATGCCGTCGAGGCGTGGCGTTCGCCCTACTCGCGGAGCCAGTGGCACCTGGCCATGCCCAAGGAGGACCTCGACGACCTCGAGGTCGGGATGCTCGGCATCCGCTGCGTCGAGCCGCTCAGCTCCTACCGCCTCAACTACGCGGATGGCGACGCGCTGGCGTTCGAACTGGCCGTCGACGGCGTCATGGCGCCCCACAACGTGGCCGCCACCGACGCATTCGGCCACTTCGACCAGCTGTGCCGTGTCACCGGCACGGTGCAGCTCAGCGGTGAGGACCTGCAGGTCGACTGCCTCGCCGTGCGCGACCGTTCCTGGTACGTGCGTGACGACCTGCGGTCGATGCGCTCGGGCTACACGTACGGCGCGGTCGACGGCGGCGAGCACTTCCTGGCCTACAGCCGGCCCGCCGAGGGCGACGATGTCGACGGCGGCGACGTGTTCGGCGGATACCTCGTGCGCGACGGCGAGAAGGCCGACCTGACGTCGGGCCGGCGTCGCGTGCACGGGCGCCGGCGGGGCCACCCCGATGAGGTGGAGATCACCGCCGTCGACGCCCTCGGTCGCGAGGTCGCCGCCCGGGGTCGCATCAGCGCGTCGCTGGCCAGCCAGTCGACGCCAGGGATGTTCGCGTGGATGAGCATCGCCGACTGGACGATCAACGGGCGCACCGGCCACGGCGAGGACCACGACGTCTGGTCGCCCGACCGCTTGGCCCGCCGCGCCGGCGCCGAGGCAACGTCGTGATCCCCGAGTCGACCGCCGAGATCACACCTGCGTGGCTCAACGAGGTGCTCGGCGACGCCGGCATCGTCTCCCTGCGCGCCGAGGATCTGGGCGAAGGGCTCGGCCTGCTCGGCGAGGTGGCGCGTCTCCACCTCGAGTACGCGCCGGGCGCCGACGGCCCCGCCACCCTCATCGCCAAGTGCCAGTCGCCCGCCATCGAGAACCGGTTCGTCGGCCAGCTCATGGGCTTCTACGGCCGGGAGGTCAACTTCTACAACCACCTGGCCGCGTCGGCACCCGTCCGCGTGCCGCACTGCCGCTACGCGGCGGTGGCCGAGGAGGGCGCGCCGTTCGTCGTCATCCTCGACGAGGTCACCGATGCGCGGGCCATAGATCAGATCGACGGCGCCAGCCGGGCCGACGCCGAGCTCATCGTCGACACCGCCGTCGCGCTGCACGCCGCGTTCTGGGACAACGGCCGCCTCGACGGCCTCGACTGGCTGCCCGCCCTCAACACGCCCCTCAACCTGGCCGCCGCCACCATGGCCGAGCAGAAGCTGCCCGACTTCGTGAAGTACTGGTCGGGCAAGCTGCCCGACGACGCCGTGCAGTTCGTGGTCGATCTCACACCTCACTACCCCGCGCTCCTCGAGTGGTGGGTGGCGCAGGCGGCGCCGACGCTCGTGCACTTCGACTACCGCGCCGACAACTTCCTCGTCGGCGGCTCGGCCGGCGACGGCGTGGTCACCGTCCTCGACTGGCAGTTCTGCATGCGCGGTCCGGGCCCGTGGGACATCGCCAACTTCCTGGCCGCGTCCATCACCACCGAGAACCGGCGGGCGTGGGAAGACGACCTCGTGCACCGCTACCACGACGGGCTCGTGGCGGGCGGCGTCAAGGACTACGACTGGGATCGCTGCTGGCGCGACTACCGCTACGCCGTGGGCCAGCAGGCGTGGTCGACGCTACCGATGGGCGACCTCGATCCGGGCAACGAGCGCAGCCGCCTCCTGCTCGACACGCTCATCCCCCGCTACCACGCGGCCGCCACCGACCTGCGGGTAGCGGAGATGCTCGCCCTGTTCTGACGTGTCCTACGACGAGAAGTCGGGCTGGGCTTTGCGCACGCTGTCGCTGCGACCCTTGGGCTCCTCCCACTCCTCCTGACGGCCGAGGGCGGTGTTGTCCAGGTAGTAGTACGAGCCGCCCGTCGACTCCAGACCGCGTGCATAGGACGAGTACGTGTGGAACACGCGGCCGTCGGCGAGCAGGAAGCAGCTCTGGCCCGGCATCTCGAAGGGCTGGTCGTAGTCGAAGAAGTCGTCGCCCCTCGCCTCGAACTCCGCCTTGGTGCGGTAGTTGTAGGAACCCGGGCGTACCGACTCGTCGATGGTGACACCGAAGTCGTAGTTGAAGTCGCTACCGAACGACGAGTACCACGGGATGTCCACCCAGCCCCGCTTCGCCTTCCACTGCTCCAGTTTCGCCAGCGGCGCGCGCGACACCATGGCGTACGTCGTGTCACGCGTGTGCAGGTGGTCAAGGAAGCCTTGCGAGATCTCGTCGGTGCCCGCCGTGCAGCTCGAGCACCCCTCTTCCCACGTCGGGTCGAACATGAAGTGGTAGATGATCAACTGCCGGCGTCCCTCGAACAGGTCAGGCAACTTCACCTTGCCCTGCGGACCGTCGAACTCGTAGTCCTCGGTGATCTCCACCATCGGCAGGTCCCGCCGCTCGACGTTGAGCGCGTCCCGCTGCCGCGTCATCTCCTTCTCCTTCGCCAACAGCTCCTTGCGCGCCTCCACCCACTCCTCACGCGACACGATCTTCGGCAGGCTCATTCGCCTCTCCTCTCCCACACCAAGCGCGCCCAACCACGCCCGTCAGAAGTTAAGACGGATTCAGCGCTCCGAACTCATCGGCCGGGCTTTGGCCTCTTCGACCAGCTCAGCAAGGTGGCGGACGGTAATGGTCGGGAGGTCGACGACCTCGTGCCAGCAGAACCGACCGCACAGCCAGCCCTTCGCCGCGGTCACTGCCGTCTGGCGCCGGGCGTCATACACGGGTTGGTCCTTGTGCTGCTGGCCATCCAACTCGATGAACAGGCCGAGCTCCGGCCACGCGAGGTCGACGAAGGCGACGAACTCGCCGTACTTGTTTTCGACGCGAGGCTGGCGGACGGGATCGCCGAGGCCAGGAACAAGCCGAGCGAGTTGCACCATGAGCGTCTCCAGCAGGCTGCCCGTCGGCGGCACCGAGCGAGGTCGCCGATCAAGGACGCGGCGAATGCGCGCCGCCCCGGGCGCTCGTCCCCGCGCCATCTCGACGAGTCGGCCGTCGAGGTCCGCCATCGTCACGAGCTTCTTGCGCAGCACGTACTCCAAGGCCTGCTCCCAGACGTCGTCGTCGACCACCGCTGCCAGGTCCACCATCGTCTGCAGAGCGTCCGTGCAGGGCACGCCCTCGATGCAGACGACGGCGGAGGGCGGGACACTGCGTCGAAAGGTGTCGCCGCGGCCAAGCGTGATGCCGTCAAGGTGAAGCAAAACCCCAGCAAGCCGCCCCCGCGCAATCGTTTTTGGCTGACAGAACGCGAGCTCGCGCCCTATCCAGCGCGCTGAGCGGCTCTGCACCGTCGGCGTACACACCGTGCGCAGCCCGCAGCCACTTCCCCGCCCGGACGCCCCATCGGAGCGCCATTTCCGTCATCCCCGCGTCTCGCGCGTGCGCCGTCGTGAACAAGCGTCGCACTGTCCCCCCTCAGATCGAGTCGGCCCGAAACCGTTGCGATCAGGCTCGAGAACGCCGTTACCGCAACGGTTTGGCCCGGAGTGAAAACTCCAGAGGGGGAAGCGGAACTGTGGACGAGGGTACCCCCGCGCCGTTGTGAGCGAAAGGCCTTAGAGGACAGGCAGCGGGGCAGGGCGGCCGAGGTGGTAGCCCTGGCCCCAGGGGACGCCGAGGTCGGCGAGGGTGGCGAGCTCGTCGGGGGTTTCGATGCCTTCGGCGATGATCGTGGAGCCGATCTCGCGGGCGAAGGTGACCAACGAGCAGGCGAGCGCACGCTTCACCGGGTCCTCGTGGATGTCGCGCACCAGGCTGATGTCGAGCTTGATGATGTCGGGCGACAACAAGAGGATGTGGTGGAGGCTGGCGAAGCCGGCGCCCGCATCGTCCACGGCGAGGCACACCCCGCGCGAGCGGAGACGGGTGAGCGCCTCGAGCAAACGGTCGTAGTCGTCGACCTGCGCATGCTCGGTGAGTTCGAGCACCAGCCGTTCCTGCGGGTACCTGGCGAGGAGCTGCGCCAGCTCGCCCGTCATCGCGGTCGTCGGCGAGACGTTGATGGCCAGTACCGCACCGG
>JAFATL010000519.1 GCA_019243975.1 Actinomycetota bacterium
CCGACGGCGCCGCCGTGGAGGCCCTCGACGAGTCGCGCGTGCTCCCGCCCGCGGCGGTGATGCGCGACTACCCGACGTTCTCGTTGACCGACGACGAGGTGACCGCCGCCGGCCACGGCAAGAAGCTGGAGCCGCGCCACGAGGGCACGTGGGCCGCGCTCGACGCCGACGGCCGGCTCGTCGCCGTCTACGAGGGCCCAAAGCCTTCGGTAGTTCTCGCGCCCGCGTCGTAGGCTTGGCCGATGGAGGTCATCACCGACACGGGGGCGTGCCCGCCCCTGTCCACCGGCTCGGTGGTGACGATTGGCGCCTACGACGGCGTGCATCTCGGGCACCGGGCGCTCATCGCCGAGGTGCGTGAGCGGGCCGCTGCCCTCGGGTGCGCCAGCGTGGTCGTCACCTTCGACCGTCACCCGGCCATGGTGGTGCGGCCCGAGTCGGCACCCAAGCTGCTCACCGATCTCGAGCAGAAGCTGGAGCTGCTCGCCTCGACCGACGTCGACTACACGCTCGTCATCCACTTCGACGAGGAGCGGGCCAACGAGGCGGCCGACGACTTCGTCCGCGAGGTGCTCGTCGGCTGCCTCCACGCGCAGGCGGTCGTCGTGGGGCACGACTTCCACTTCGGCCACGGGCGCAAGGGCAACGTGGCCATGCTGCAGGAGCTGGGTGGCGAGCTCGGCTTCGACGTGCTGGGCCTGCGCCTCATCGAGGACACCGCCCACGCCCCGTACTCGTCGACGCGCATCCGTCAGCTGCTGGCGGCCGGCAAGGTCGACGAGGCGGCCGCCATGCTCGGCCGCGATCACGAGGTGCGCGGGATCGTGAAGCGGGGCGACGGACGCGGCGGTCCCGAGCTCGGCTACCCGACGGCCAACGTCGCCGTGCCCCCCGACATCCTGCTGCCGGCCGACGGCATCTACGCGGGCTGGTACGAGCGTCCCGACGGCGACGTGCATCCCGCCGCCATCTCCCTCGGCCGCCGTCCCACCTTCTACGACGACGCCGAGAGCTCCCTCCTCGAGGCCTACCTCCTCGACTTCGAC
Organism: Actinomycetota bacterium; assembly: GCA_019243975.1. Classification (GTDB taxonomy): domain Bacteria; phylum Actinomycetota; class Acidimicrobiia; order Acidimicrobiales; family JAFATL01; genus JAFATL01. The sequence continues at coordinate 1,047 of JAFATL010000519.1, forward strand.
GGCGACCTCTACGGCGAGCAGGCCAAGGTCCGCTTCGTCACCCGCCTGAGAGACGAGCTCAAGTTCGACTCCGTCGAAGCGTTGATCGCCCAAATGGGCAAAGACGTCGAGGCTGCGCGCCTATCCCTCAGCGCCTAGAACCCGCGCGCCGCAACGCGCCGCGGCGCGTCTTGGTACTCGGCGGGGCACGCTCCCGGACGGCGCAGCATCCCGCGGTCCCCGCTGGCTTGTTCGGCCGTTCTCTGTGCAGCAATGCGCCTGTGAGAGGCACTGCTGCACACGGAAGCGGCAGCAGTCTTGCGGTTTTGGCGCGGGAGGCGGACAAGCTGAGGACAACCCTCACACGTACCTTTGCGAGCAAGGACCCTTTGCCGACCTGGATGCCGCGTTGGCGTCGTGAGGCGCCTAGCGGATTGGTGCCGATACAGACCGGCTGGCTTCGGCGGTGGGTTGGTTCACAGGACCGATAGCGCCGAAGGAAGGATCATCACCCGTGGGCATGTTCGACGTTTCCGTGAGCACGAACCGACCTGTGGGGTCGGTTTCTGCTCACAGAAGGAGAGGCTCGGTCCCTAGTGCCCCGCAGGGGGATATGAGAAGGGAAGCGACGCTTTGCCCTACTCGTCATCGGTCGGGCGGGCGCGGTGGCGCTTGGTTTGGCTGCGGCGGCGTTTGGACTCGAGGCGGCGTTGGCGGGAGGCGGTGGTGGGGGCGGTGGGGCGGCGCTCGCGTTCGACGCGGAGGGCTTCGGCCAGGCGGCTGCGCAGGCGCTCCAGGGCCAGGGCCCGGTTCCGGGCTTGGGAGCGCTCGTCGGAGGCGGCCACCCGCACCACCGGGCCCAGTCGCTCCAGCAGGCGGGCCCGCTGGCGGGGGCCCAGGCTGGGGGAGTTGGCCACGTCGAAGCGCACTTCCGCCCTGGTATTGGACGTGTTGGCGTGCTGGCCCCCGGGGCCGCCACTCCCCGTGAACCGCCATTCCAGTTCGTCGAGCGGGATGGCGCAGGTCCTCGTCACCCGGAGCGTTTCTGCCACTCCTGCTAGCATGGCGTGTCCCGTCGTTCCACTGAGGTTTGTTCCTGCATGCCCGACAAAACCGCCACGATCGCCGAGCACCGGCTCCACGACACCGATACGGGGTCGCCCGAGGTGCAGATCGCGCTCCTTACCGAGCGCATCAACCACCTCACCGAGCACCTGAAGGTGCACAAGGGTGACCACCACACGCGTCGCGGGCTCATGAAGCTCATCGGTCGGCGCCGCCGGCTGCAGAACTACGTCAGGAAGAACGACGTCGAGCGCTACCGGGCGATCAACGCTCGCCTCGGCCTTCGGCGCTAGCTCCCGCTAGGGGACGCCTACATATCCGGCGGCGCCGGCGGTCAGCTGCCAGTCGTGGATTACCTGGATGGTCCGGGTGGTCGACAACTGGGAACTGGCCCGGCCGCCGCCCCGAGCACAAGGAGTGTGCGAGGAATGGCGGATGCCATCTCCGTGTCGGGCCCGATCAGCGGCACCGACAAGACCCTGTCCTTCGAGACAGGCAAACTCGCCCAGCAGTCGCAGGGCGCAGTCATGGCCAGGATCGGCGACACCGTCGTGCTGGTCACCGCCAACGCGGACAAGAACGTCCGTGAAGGCATCGACTTCTTCCCCCTGACGGTCGACGTCGAGGAGAAGATGTACGCGGCCGGGAAGATCCCCGGCTCGTTCTTCCGTCGTGAGGGACGCCCCACCGACCAGGCCGTGCTCACGTGCCGCCTGATCGACCGCCCGCTGCGCCCGTCGTTCGCCGACGGCTACCGCAACGAGACGCAGGTCGTGTGCACCGTCATGGGTGCCGACCTGGAGAACCCGCACGACGTGCTCGCCATCAACGGCGCGTCGGCGGCGCTCATGCTGTCGGGTATCCCCTTCGAGGGCCCGATCGGCGCGGTGCGCCTGGCGTGGACGACGGAAGGCGCGTGGGCGCCCAACCCGACGTACCAAGAGGGCGACCTGGCCACCTTCGAGCTGGTCGTCGCCGGTCGTGAGATCGACGGCCAGATCGCCATCATGATGGTGGAGGCGGGGGGCACCGAGGACGCGTGGCGTTACTACGAGGACGGCGCGCCCAAGGTCACCGAAGACGTGATCGCTCAGGGCCTCGAAGCGTCGAAGACGTGGATCAAGGAGTCGATCGAGCTGCAGCGCCAGCTCGTCGAGAAGGCCGGCGTGCATGCGCCGATCCCCTACGAGCCCCAGCACGACTACGGCGACGACGTCGCCTCGCGCGTGGCAGCCGTCGGCACCGACCGCATCAACCACGTGACCACCATCACGCTCAAGGCCGAGCGCAACGAAGCCACCGACGAGGCCACCAAGGCCATCGTCGAGGAGCTCAGCGCCGAGTTCGAAGGCCGCGAGAAGGAGATCAAGGCGGCGGTTCGCTCGCTCACCAAGCAGCTGGTGCGCAAGCGCATCGTCGACGAAGGCGTGCGCATGGACGGCCGCGGGCCCAAGGACCTGCGCCCACTGTCGGCCGAAGTCGGCCTGCTGCCGACGGCGCACGGCTCCGCATTGTTCCAGCGGGGTGAGACGCAGGTGCTCAACATCACCACCCTCGGCATGCCCCGCATGGACCAGCTCCTCGACACCATCGGCGTCGACGAGAAGAAGCGCTACATGCACCACTACAACATGCCGCCCTACGCCAACGGCGAGACGGGCCGCA
>JAFATL010000542.1 GCA_019243975.1 Actinomycetota bacterium
CAGCTGGAGGACTTCTTCAGCCTCGACTTCGGCCGCTAGTCCCGGTTGGCCTGGTTGTCGAGCCAGGTCCCCACCACGACCGACATGAACTCGGGTTGCGGTCTGAACCCGAGGGAGCGGTAGAGCGGCTGCGCGTCGTCGGTTTGCCCGAATCGGCATGGTGGGAGAGCTTGGCTGAGAGGCCAACGGGCGGCGACTGAAATCCGGCTACGTGGCCGGTCTCCAAGCGGTGGCGGACGCCGGCCTCGACAGGTAGACCCGAGCTTTCCTGCACGAAGTTGCCGTATGAGCAACTTCATGCAGGAAAGCGAGACGCGACGGGCCGAACGTAGGATCCGCCGCTGTGAAGATCATCGATGTCGACGTGCTCGACGTGCGGTTTCCCACGTCGCGCACGCTCGACGGGTCCGACGCGGTCCACCTCGACCCCGACTACTCGTGCGCGTACGTGGTGCTGCGCACCGACGACGGTCCCGACGGCCACGGCCTCACCTTCACCATCGGCCGCGGCACCGAAGTGGTGGTGGAGGCGGTGCGCTCGCTGGCGCCGTTCGTCACCGGGCGCGATACGGCGGAGCTGTTCGGTGACCTGCGCGGGTTCTGGCGCCAGATGGTGGGTGACAGCCAGCTGCGGTGGATCGGGCCCGAGAAGGGCGCCATCCACCTGGCCGGGGCGGCGATCGTCAACGCCGTGTGGGACCTCTACGCCAAGGCGAGCGAGAAGCCGCTGTGGAAGCTGCTGGCCGACATGTCGCCGCGGGAGCTCGTCGACGTCGTCGACTTCACCTACATCACCGACGCCATCACGCCCGACGAGGCTCTCGACCTGTTGCGCGCGGTGGCGCCCGGCAAGCAGCAGCGCGAGGCGCAGCTGCGGGCCGACGGCTACCCGGCCTACGTGACGTCGGTGGGGTGGATGGGCTACGACGACGCCAAGGTGGAGCGGCTGTGCCACGAAGCGCTGGCCGACGGGTGGACGAGCTTCAAGATGAAGGTGGGCGGTGACCCGGCCGAGGACGCCCGACGCGCCGCCCTCATCCGGGGCGCCGTGGGCGACGAGCACCGGCTGATGATGGACGCCAACCAGCGGTGGGACGTCGACGAAGCGATCGACCGCGTCAAGGCGCTGGCGGAGTTCAACCCGTTCTGGATCGAGGAGCCGACCTCACCCGACGACGTGCTCGGGCACGCCGCCATTGCGAAGGCGGTTGCGCCTATTGCGGTCGCCACCGGTGAGCACGCCCACAACCGGGTGATGTTCAAGCAGCTCATGCAGGCGAACGCCATCGGCTTCTGCCAGATCGACAGCTGCCGGCTGGGCGGCGTCAACGAAGTGATCGCGGTGCTGCTGATGGCGGCCAAGTTCGGCATCTCCGTGTGCCCGCACGCCGGCGGCGTCGGCCTGTGCGAGTACGTGCAGCACCTCTCGGCGTTCGACTACATCGCCGTGTCGGCGTCGCTCGACAACCGCATGACCGAGTACGCCGAGCACCTGCACGAGCACTTCGTCGCGCCCATCGACGTGCAGGGCGGCCGCTACATGCTGCCGCTGGCGCCCGGCTACAGCGCCGAGATGCGGCCCGAGTCACTCGCCGAGTTCGCCTTCCCCGCCGGAGCCTGCTGGCGCTGATGGCTCTGCGCGTCGCTCTGGTCGGGGGGCCGATGTACGACGGCCTGTACTCGTTCCTCCCCGACGACGTGGACGTCGTCGTGCACGCCGACCACCCGACGCTCAACCGGACGGTGGCCGAGATGCTGGCCGCGGGCGAGCGCATCGACCTGCTCGCGACCCACTCGAAGTACGCGCCGTCGCAGGGGGCGTGGTTGCGCCCGCTCGACGACGTCGTGCCGGCGCACGTGCTCGCCGGCTTGGCGCCGGATGCCGTCGCGCTGTGCCGGTTCGAGGGCGCGCTGCTGTGCGTGCCCCGCAACATCGACGTGCGGGTGCTGTGGTGGCGCACCGACCTGCTCGACGCCGCGCCCGACACGTGGGCCGATCTGGTGGCGTCGGGCCAGCCGTTCGGGTTCCCCGGCCGCGAGTCCGGCCTGTTCGGCACGTTCTTCGAACTGGTCGTCAGTCACGGCGGCCGCCTGTTCGACGACGACGTGCGGCCCACCATGACCGGGCCCGAGGCGGTGGCCGCCGTCGAGACGCTGTGCGCGCTGGCCGCGTCGGCGCCTGATGATTTGCCCACATGGCACTACGACCAGGTGGACACCGCCCTCCTCGACGGGCGCGTCGCCATGGCAGCCGCCTGGCCGGGCGGCTACGGCCCCATCCGCGACTCGGCGTTGTACGACCGGCTGGCGCCCGCGCCCTACCCGGCCGGGCCGGTGCGGCGGGTGTCGTACGCGGGGTGCCACGCGTGGGCGATCCCCACGACGTGTGCGGACGTCGACGGCGCCGCCGGTTTGCTCGTGCGCCTGTGCTCCGAGGCGGCGGGCGCGCTCGACGCCTCGGGCGGGTCGGTGTGCGCCAACACGGCCGCGTTCGCGGCGGTGGCGCCGAGCGACGATGTCGACGCTGAGCGGCTGCGGGTCACCCGCGACACCATCGCCGGGGCCATGATCACGTACCCGCCGCTGGCGCGGTTCCCCGAGATCGAGGACGCCGGCTGGGGCGCCATCAACGCCGCTTTGCGCGGCGAGCTCGACCCCAAGGAAACGGTGACCGCCATCCAGCGGGCGGCCGAGGAGGCACTGGCAGACCGATGACTCGTTTCGACGGACTGGTGGCGGCGGTGACGGGAGCCGGGTCCGGTATCGGGCTGGCCACCACCGAGGTGCTGCTGCGCGACGGCGCGCGTGTCGCCGCCCTCGACCTGCAGCCGCCGGCCATGCGGGAAAACCTGCTGCCGTTGAAGGCCGACGTGACCGACCAGGCGTCGCTCGACGACGCGGCCGCTGCCGCGGTGGAAGCGTTCGGCGGCGTCGACATCCTGATCTGCAACGCGGGCATCGGCGCCGTGGGCACCGTGGTCGACAACGAGCCGGAGGAGTGGCACCGGGTCTACGACGTCAACGTGGTCGGCATCGCCCGCACCGTGCGCGCCTTCCTGCCGTCGCTCCAGTCGTCGTCGCGCGCGGCCATCGTCACGACCGCGTCGATCGTTTCCCACGTGGGCCTCCCGCAGCGTGCCGTGTACGGCGCGTCGAAGGGCGCGGTGCTGGCCCTCACGCTGTCGATGGCGTCGGACCTCGTGGGCGACGGCATCCGGGTCAACTGCGTGACACCGGGGACGGTCGACACGCCGTGGGTCGGCCGTCTGCTCGACCAGGCCGACGACCCGGCTGCTGCTCGCCGCAACCTCATCGCCCGCCAGCCCATCGGCCGGCTGGGACGGCCCGACGAGATCGCCGAGGCCATCGCCTACCTCGCGTCGCCGCAGGCGGGCTACGTCACCGGCACCAACCTCGCCATCGACGGCGGTACGTCCGGCTTCCGCGTGCCCACCGGCTGATGCCCGACCCGCTCGAGCGGCGGCACCTCGGTTCGACTGCCGTCGAGGTGACGCGCCTCGGTCTCGGGTGCGCGCCGCTGGGCAACCTGTACGACGCCATCTCGGATGCGGATGCCGCCAGCGCGGTCGACGCGGCGTGGGGCCACGGGCTCCGGTTCTTCGACACCGCGCCGCTGTACGGCCACGGGCTGTCGGAGCTTCGGCTCGGCGCCGGGTTGGCGGGGCGGGATCGGTCCGGCATGACGGTGGCGACGAAGGTGGGCCGGCTCCTCGTGCCTGACGATCCGTCCCGTCCGGCCGACACGATCTTCGCCGACGTCCCGCCCGTGCACCCCGAGTTCGACTTCTCCGCGGACGGCGCGCTGCGTTCGCTGGAGGCCAGCCTCGAACGTCTGCAGCTCGACCGCGTCGACGTGCTGCATGTGCACGACCCCGACGACCATCTGGACGAGGCGCTGGCCGGCGCCTTCCCGGCGCTGCGCCGCTTGCGCGACGAGGGCGTGGTCGGCGCCATCGGCGCGGGGATGAACCAGAGTGAGGCGCTGGTGCGCATCGTGCGCGAGGCCGACGTCGACTGCGTGCTGCTGGCCGGCCGCTACACGCTGCTCGACCACAGCGGCGCCGACGAGCTCCTCCCGCTGTGCGCCGACCGCAACGTGTCGGTGATCGCCGCCGGCGTGTTCAACAGCGGTCTCCTCGCCGACCCCGACGCCCCCAACGCCACGTACGACTACGCCGCCGCGCCACCCGCCGTCGTGCAGCGCGCCCGCGAGCTCGCCCGCATCTGCGCCGACCACGACACGCCTCTCCGCGCCGCCGCCCTGCAGTTCCCTCTGCGCCACCCGGCCGTCACCTGCGTCATCGTCGGCGCCCGCACCAAGTCCGAACTCGACGACAACGTCGCCTTGTTCCGAAGAGAGATTCCCGAGGACCTGTGGTCAGTGCTGGGAGAAGAACTGCCAGAGCACTGAGGTGGCGTCCATCGCAGTGCTGGGGTCGTCGAGGCCGAGGGCGGCCTTGGCGGCCGGGTTGGGGGGTTGGCTACCGGGCCACTGGTGGCCGGCGCCGTCGATGGTGATGAGGCTGACGGCTCTACCGCCGCTGCACGTCGACGCGTCGGAGTGCACCGGCCCCGCACTCGTCACCGTCGACGGCCCGCAACCGTCGATGGCCCGCCAGCGGGCGATGGTGGCGGGCACCGAGGGACGTGAGTCCTTGGCCACGCCCTTGGTGCCGACGCCGCCGTTGTAGGGGACGTTCTGATCGGCCAGCCCGTGGATGTGCAGGACCGACGTGGGCACGGCGTGGTCGCACGGCACGATCATCGTGCCCGCGTCGGGTCCGATGGCTGCGACGCCGCCGGGAAGCTCGCACGCGATGCGGTACGCCATGAATGCGCCGTTCGAGATCCCGGTCACGTACACGCGCGCTCGGTCGACGTGCTCGTCGGCGACCAGCTTGTCGATGACCGCCCCGATGAACCCCACGTCGTCGACGTTGGTCCGTTGGGGCAGCCCGCAGCACGTACCGGCGTTCCACGCGTTGGAGACGCCGTCGGGATAGGCGACGACGAAGCCGTGGGCGTCGGCCATGGCGTCCCACCCGTACGACTTCTCGGCCTGGGCGCCGGTGCCGAACCCGCCGTGCAGCATCACGACGAGGGGCACGGCCGTAGCCGTGCCGAGCCCAGCGGGTCGATGCACCCAGTAGGTGCGAGGCCGATTGTCGACCACCACCACCCGGTAGCGGCCCTGCGAGGTGCCGGTGGCCGGCGCCGGGTGGGCCGACTGGGCGCACGCTCCCGCCATCACGAGCAGCGCCGCTGACACCGCCGCCACCCGTGCTCCCCATCGGCCCACGACACGATTGTGCCGCGGACGTACAGTGGGCGCCGTGCGCGATGTGCCGGTGCACCCTGAGGTCGAGCCGTTGGCCTTCCTGCTGGGGACGTGGTCGGGCGAGGGTCACGGCGAGTACCCGAACAGCAAGCCGTTCGACTACGGCGAGGAGATCCGGGTGTGGCACGTCGGCAAGCCGTACCTGGGGTACGCGTCGCGCACGTGGGCCCTCGACGACGGGCGGCCGATGCATTCCGAGCTCGGCTACTGGCGGCTCAAGGAGGGCCGGGTCGAGCTGGCCGTGACTCACCCGACCGGCGTCGTGGAGATCGAGGACGGCGAGCTCGACGGCATGCAGGTGCGGCTGGCCACGACGGCTGTCGCCATGACGCCGACGGCCAAGTCGGTGACGCGCCTCGAGCGCGACCTGAAATGCACGGGCAGCCTGCTCACCTACGAACTACGAATGGCGGCCGTGGATCAGCCGCTGCAGTACCACCTGTCGGCACAGCTGACGCGCGCCTAGGAGCACACGGTGGGCGCGGTCGAGGTTTCACGCGCCTCGTACGCCATTCCCGGCGGACGGCGGCTCTTCGCCGACGTGAGCTTCCGCGTCGGCGACGGCGAACATGCCGCCCTCATCGGCCCCAACGGCATGGGCAAGACGACGCTGCTGCGCCTGCTGGCCGGTGAAGAAGATGGGCACACCGGCGTCGTGCGCATCGACGGGCGACTCGGGTACATGCGCCAGTTCGTCGCCGGCGCCGCCGACCGCGACCGCCGCACCGTGCGCGACTTCCTCGTCGAGCTGGCGCCGGCGCCGCTGCGGGCGGCCGCTGCCGCCCTGGCCACGACGGCGGGCGACGGCGTGCGGTACGCGTCGGCCCTGGCGGCGTGGGGTGATCTGGGTGGCTACGAGGCCGAGGTGCTTTGGGACACGTGCGTCACCGCGGCCATGGGCTTGCACCTGGAGGACGTCGCCGACCGCCCTCTCGCCACGCTGTCGGGGGGCGAGCAGAAGCGGGTGGCGTTGGAGGTGCTGCTCCGATCCGACGCGGACGTGCTGCTCCTCGACGAGCCCGACAACTTCCTCGACGTGCCGGGCAAGGAGTGGCTGACCGAGCAGATCCGCGCTGCCCGCCAGACGATCCTGCTGGTGAGTCACGACCGTCAGCTGCTGGCCGACGCCGTCGGCAAGATCGTGACGTTGGAGGCGCAGGGCGCGTGGACCCACGGCGGGTCGTTCGCCACCTACGTCGACGCGCGCGACGACCGGCTGGCCCGTCTCGACGAGCGCCATCGCTACTACCGCGACGAGCGGCGCCGCCTCGAAGCGTCGATGAAGGAACTCAAACGGCGGGCCGCCATCAGCGACGCCAACGCGGCGCGCGCCAAGGCGGCGGAGACCAAGCTGCGTCGCTTCGAGGAGAACGAGAAACCGCCCGAGCGGCCGAAGGATCGCGCCATCACCGTCAACCTGGGCGGCGACCGCACGGGCAAGCGAGCGCTGACGATCGAGGGCCTCGAGCTGGAAGGCCTCACCTACCCGTTCGACGCCGAGGTGCTGTTCGGCGAACGCATCGCTGTCGTCGGCGCCAACGGCACGGGCAAGAGCCACTTCCTGCGCCTCCTGGCGGGCCAGGACATCGCCGTGGCGGGTGAGTGGCGCCTGGGCGCGCGCGTCGTGCCCGGCTTCTTCTCCCAGAACCACGACCACCCCGAGCTGCGCGGCCGCCGGCTGCTCGACGTGCTCGCCGACCACAACCTGGCGCGCGGCCAGGCCATCGCCGCGTTGCGCCGCTACCAGATGGACGCGTGCGCCGACCACGCGTTCGAGACGTTGTCGGGCGGGCAACAAGCGCGCTTCCAGGTGCTGCTGCTCGAGCTGGCGGGCGCGACGATGCTCCTGCTCGATGAGCCCACCGACAACCTCGACCTGGCGTCGGCGGAAGCGCTGCAGGAAGGCCTCGAGCGCTTCACCGGCACCGTTTTGGCTGTGACGCATGACCGCTGGTTCATGCGCAACTTCGACCGCTACCTGGTGTTTTCCAAGGATGGCGACGTGCGCGAATCACTCGATCCTGCCTGGGACTGAACTCGCGCCGAACACGCGTCGAATAAACATCGATGGCGCCTTGACTCTGGCGACGAGAGGCCTAGGGTCGAGATGACCCCGATCTCGGCGCTGCGCTTGCAGCGTGAGAGGAGGCAGCCATGTCGTTCCAATCCTGGAACCGTTCCGCCCGTCAGCAGCCGTTCGGCATGCAGGGCCCGCTCGACCAGTCCCGTCTCGACGAGTTCCTCCGCGCCGTCGGACAGCTCGACGTGCCGCCCACGTCGGCCGCGCATCTCGACGCGGCGGCGTCGACCCGTCGGCCCAACCTCAAGGGTGAGGGTCGAGAATCTCGTTGAGGCCCGACGGCGCGTGCGGGCCGATGATGAGCTGCTCGAGGATGCCGATGCCTTCGGCACCGTCGTTCCGTGTCGCCCTCACGAGCGTCTGCACGTGCTGGTTGAACGGTGACATCTCGTCCTGTTCGGCTGTGACCAGCACGTCGTAGGCCCGCACGTCGTCGCCCACGTAGCACCCGTGGCCCCACTGGGGGTGGGTGTAGCCGATGCCCTGCATGTAGAAGTTGTAGAGCGGCGTCAGCGACACCGTGCGCGGGCCGCTCGGCAGCGCGAACCGCAGCTCGAAGTGCTCGGCGTGGCGCGTGCCCGACCGGTAGTGGAAGTCGTACTCGGCCGTGCCCTGCTCGACCGGCGTGTCGAGTGGGCCGGCCGGCGCCCACATAGCGCTGTGGTGCCACCGCCGGCCGTCCGGGTATTCGTTGACGTCGAACAGGTAGCCGCCGTCGTCGAAGTTGAGGGGCGCCCACAACCAGTAGAAGCCGGGCGGCGCTTCCATCGCACCGCCCTCGCGTTCCCCGATGGGACGCACACCCCACGAGCGATCCCGGGTGCCGAGCCAGTTGTCGTCGTCGACGGCGATGGACGCGCCGCCGGGCACGGTGATCGACCCCGACCACGTGCCGTTCTGCGTGAGCCGAGTGATGTCGAACACCGTGCGGTGGCCGGGGGCCCACAGGTAGTGCGGCTCCTCGAACAACGGGCAGCGGGCGGTGAACGTCACGTCGGCGCTGAAGCCGGACTCCGCGTCGTCGACCACCACCCGCAGCCGCCGCAGCGGCTCGACGATCTCCACGCGCACCGGGCCGACGCGCGTGTCGAGGCGGTCGTCGCCCAGCAGGCGCGACGCACGCACGTTGTGCTGCACGCCGTCGACGATGACGCTCATGGCGCCGTCCATGATGTTGCGCCCCGGATACACGCCGAACGCCACCGCGAAGTAGACGCTGGCATCGCGCGTGTAGCCGTTGAAGAAGAACCGGTCGTACAGGTTGCGCTCGGTGCCTGGATCGCGCACTGGCCGCGAGGTCTGGTGCAGCGGGTACTCGTCACCGGCCGTGATCATGAGGTCGCGATCATAGGATTCGGACGTGGGGACCGGGCCTGACGTGCGCGCCGCGTGGTTCGACTTCGCCACCGCCGACGGCAGCTTTGGAGGATCCGTGCGGCTGGCGCGCGACGTCACCGGTGGGCGCGCCGTGTACTGGGCGTGTGTCGTCGGCGACGGCCGCCCGCTCGTCACCGTGCGCGACGACGAGGTGCCGTTGCCGCGCGGCACAAGCCTCGAAGTGCGCACGTCCGGCCTGTGGTCGGCCATGCACACCGAGACACCCGGTGAGCACTGGTCGGTTGGGTTGGAGGCATTCGCCCTGTCCCTCGACGACCCCACCGACGCGTGGGCCGACGAGCGCGGCGACCTGGTGCCACTGGGCTTCGACCTGGAGTGGGAGGCGACGGCGCTCGGCACCACCGCGCAGCCGTGTCTCGTCACGGGCGAAGTGCTCGTCGGCACCGAGCAGATCGAAGTCGAGGCGCGGGGCTGGCGGGGCGACGACCACGGCGTGCCCGACTGGGGCGGTTGGTCGCGCCGCACCGGCCACTGGTCGGACGGCACGCCGCTGGCCAAGGCCGACGACGCCACCTGGACGCCGCTGCACGAGGCGCCGGTGTTGGCCGACGGGTTCAGGCTGCAGCGATCACTGTGCCGGCTCGACGGACCCACCGGGCGGCGTGGAGCCGGCTGGTGGGAACGTGTCCATCCCGTCGTCGGCGAACTCGTCGAGTAACAGCTCGCCCCGCAGCACCCCCGGTTCGTCGACGACCATGTGCGCGCCCAACGCGCGCGCCAGGCCGATCATGGCGTCGTTGTCGGCGCGGATGTAGAGCACGAACCGGTGGATGCCGTGCTTGCGGGCCACGTCGGCCAGGGCGACCACGAGCAGGATGCCGAGGCCGCGACCCTGGTGGTCGTCGACGACCGTGAACGCCGCCTCCGCCACTTCGGGGTCGTCGTGCAGCCGGATGTACCGGGCCACTCCCGCGCCCGGGTGGTCCGGCGAGTCGATGTCGAACACGACCCACGCGAAGTGATCGACGTAGTCGATCTCGGTGAAGTAGCGCAGCTGTTCGTCGGTGAGTTGCTTGGTGTTGTTGAAGAACCGCGACATGCGCGACTGCGGCGACAGCCGCGCGAACCCGTCGATCAGTGTGTGCTTGTCGTCAGGCGTGATCGGCCGCAGCACGTACCGGCCGCCGTCGGCCAGCTGCACCGTCCGTGCCGGTTCCACCCCGCCAGTCTGGCCTCTGCGTTCTGGCACCAGAATCGGGGGCCAGAGGCCCCGAATCTGGTGCCAGAACGCAGAGGGCTAGATGAGCGGGCGGATCGGGGGCGCGAAGGGCTGCAGCATGAACCGGCGTGTGGCAGGGTCGACGCCGCCGGTCACCGGGAGGCGGGCCGCCTTCTGGTACGCCGACATGGCGGCGACGGTTGCGTCGTCCCACATGCCGGTGTTGGGCACGAAGAAGCCCAGGCTGCTGAGCAGCGTCTGGTAGCCGCGGATCTGGTTGGCCGTGAACGGCGTGCCCGACACCGGGAGGGTGAACCAGGGCGCCGTCTGGATGGTGTCCCACGCGGGCTGATCGGCCGCCTGCCATGACCAGAACGACACCGCCGATGCACCCGTGTCGGCCGATGCCCGCATGAAGCCGTTGAGCTCCGCCGGCGGCGGTACGCCCGGCTTGCCGCCTTCGGGGGCGCCGTCGTACGCCTGACCCACGGGCATGATCGGCTTGCCCAGCGTCTTGAGGATCGGCATCGCCTCGAGCACGTCGTGCACGGGGTCACGGTTGAGCCAGTAGACCATCGGCGCCACCGCGTCGAAGTGCTGCGCGACCTCGGCGAAGGGATAGTCCTTCAGGTGCGGGTTGGGGCGGGGCACGGTGGCGATCAGCGGATAGTCGTTGCCGGCGAGCTGGCGCAGGAGCGTGCCGTAGGCGGTGCCGGTGGCGACGTTGATGTTGACGCCCTCGCGCCGCGTCTCGATGTCAGCGGTGAAGCCGTCGAGGCCCTGGCCGTTGGGCGTGCGGTAGGTGATCGCCTGCATCGCCCGGCCTACGTCGACGCGGTAGTCGTTGAGGTAGGGAAAGTCCCAGCCGTAGACGCGGATGCCGGCCGCGTGGGCGGCGGGCAGGATCCGGTTGAGGACGCCTTGGGCGTAGAAGCCGTCCTTGGTCGAGCCAGTGCGGATGTAGAGGTGCGTCAGGCCGGCCAGCTGGGCCCGGTGGATGATGCCGGGCACGTTGCCGCCGTCACTGCGGTCGAAGTTGTAGATCCACATGCCCTTGCCCACGGGCAAGGCGCCCTTGATGGCGGGGACAGCCGGTCCCGGCGGCTGGGTGGTCGACGTGGCCGCCGCCTTCCAGCCCCGCTGGGCGACCTTCACCCGCGCCGGCTTCACGGCCGCCTTGGCTGTGCTCGGCGTCGTGGCCGGTGACGGCGCCGGCTCCCGCACGAGCGACGCGGCCGCCACCACGCCGATGCGCGGCCGGGCCAGGTGCGTGCCCGCGGTGGCGATCAGCAGCAGGGCCAGGACCACCATGAGGACGCACGCCCCCATCAGTCCCGTCGCAACCGCGTGCTGCCAGGAACCAGTCAGTACGTCGTTTCGCCGTGTGGTGCTCATCGCTCCCCAGGGGTGCTGCGTGCCCGATTACAACCGCCGGCGGGATCTCACGCAGAGTGTTCGCTGAGGAGAGCCGCCGTTCCTACCCACACTACGAAACGACCAAACGAACGTTGCGCGGTTCTTGGGAGTTTTTCCTGGGAACGGGCTGAGCCAGCTACGGAGCGCTGGTGATATGTCCCTTTCGCTTCTTCCGCGGGGTCGCCAGCAGGTCGGCGTTGAGGCGGGTGATGGTGTCGAGGCCGATCTCCTTCGGGCACACGGCCGAGCACTCTCCGAGGTTGGTGCAGTTACCGAAGCCCATGGAGTCGTGGGCGGCCACCATCGAGCTGACCCGCTCGTACCGCTCGGGCTGGCCCTGGGGCAGCACGGCCAGGTGACTCACCTTGGCCGCCATGAACAACATGGCCGAGGCGTTGGGACAGGCGGCCACGCAGGCCCCGCAGCCAATGCACGCGGCGGAGTCCATGGCGTCGTCCGCGATGTCCTTCGACACGAGGATGCTGTTGGCCTCGGGCACCGACCCCGTGCTGGCGGAGATGAACCCGCCCCGCTGGATGATCTGGTCGAACGCCTGGCGGTCGACGACGAGGTCCTTGAGCGGTGTGAAGGCCTTGGCCCGCCACGGCTCGAGGGTGAGCTCGTCGCCGTCCTTGAAGTGGCGCATGTGCAGCTGGCACACGGTCGTGGCCGGCTCGGGTCCGTGGGCGATGCCGTTGATCACGAACCCGCACGTGCCGCAGATGCCCTCGCGGCAGTCACTGTCGAAGGCGATGGGGTCGTCGCCCGACGTCGCCAGCTTGTCGTTGACCACGTCGAGCATCTCGAGGAACGACATGTCGGGGCTGACGTCGTCGGCGATGTACGTGACGAAGCGTCCGTCGGTGTCGGCGTTGGGCTGTCTCCACACGTGGAGGGTCAGTCGCATTATTTGTAGGACCTCTGGGCGGGGTGGACGTAGTCGAAGGTGAGTGGCTCCTTGTGGAGCACCGGGGGCTGGCCGACGCCGGCGTACTCCCACGCCGCGACGTAGGAGTAGTGGTCGTCGTCGCGCTGCGCCTCGTTGTCTTCCGTCTGGAACTCCTCGCGGAAGTGGCCGCCGCACGACTCGTTGCGGTGGAGGGCGTCGATGCACATGAGTTCGGCCAGCTCGAAGAAGTCGGCCACCCGGCCGGCCCGCTCGAGGTTCTGGTTGAGCTCCTCGTTGACGCCCGGCACCTTCACGTTGCGCCAGAACTCCTCGCGCAGCTCGGGGATGCGGTCGAGTGCCTTGCGCAGGCCCGCCTCGTTGCGGGCCATGCCGCAGTGGTCCCACAGCAGCAGGCCCAGCTCGCGGTGGAACGAGTCGATCGTGCGGGTGCCGTTGATCGACAGCAGGCGTTGCACGCGGGCGCGCACCTCGTTCTCGGCTTCGACCCGCGCCGGATGGTTGGCGTCGACGGGCGGCGCCGGGTTCGACGCCAGGAAGTCGGCCAGCACGTACGGCAGGACGAAGTAGCCGTCGGCCAATCCCTGCATGAGCGCACTGGCACCAAGGCGGTTGGCGCCGTGGTCGGAGAAGTTGGCCTCGCCGGCGACGAACAGACCCGGGATCGTGCTCTGCAACTGGTAGTCGACCCAGAGGCCGCCCATCGTGTAGTGGATCGCGGGGTAGATCCGCATCGGAACGAGGTACGGGTCTTCGCCCGTGATCTTCTCGTACATGTCGAAGAGGTTCCCGTAGCGCTCCTTGATGACGTCGACGCTCAGGCGCTTGATGGCGTCGGAGAAGTCGAGGTACACGCCCTTACCGCCGGGACCGACCCCGCGCTCCTCGTCGCACACCTGCTTGATGGCGCGTGACGCCACGTCGCGGGGCACGAGGTTGCCGAACGCGGGGTAGCGCCGCTCGAGGAAGTAGTCGCGCTCCGCATCGGGGATCTGGTCGGGCGAGCGGGTGTCGCCCCGCTGCTTGGGCACCCACACCCGACCGTCGTTGCGCAGCGACTCGCTCATCAGGGTGAGCTTCGACTGGTGATCGCCGGTGACGGGGATGCACGTCGGGTGGATCTGGGTGAAGCACGGGTTGGCGAACAGGGCGCCCTTGCGGTGGGCCCGCCAGATGGCGGTGGCGTTGCAGCCCATGGCGTTGGTGGAGAGGAAGTAGGCGTTGCCGTAGCCACCGGTGGCGAGCACCACGGCGTCGGCGATGTCGGTGGTGATCTCACCGGTGACCATGTCGCGCACGACGATGCCGCGCGCCCGGCCGTCGACCACGACGAGGTCGAGCATCTCGGTGCGGGGGAACATCTTCACCGTGCCGGCGTCGATCTGGCGGCACAGCGCCTGGTAGGCGCCCAGCAGCAGCTGCTGGCCCGTCTGGCCCCGTGCGTAGAACGTGCGCGACACCTGGGCGCCGCCGAACGAACGCGTGTCGAGCAGGCCGCCGTACTCGCGCGCGAACGGCACGCCTTGCGCCACGCACTGGTCGATGATGTCGACGCTGATCTGGGCCAGGCGGTACACGTTCGACTCGCGGGCGCGGAAGTCGCCGCCCTTCACCGTGTCGTAGAAGAGGCGGAAGATGCTGTCGCCGTCGTTGCGGTAGTTCTTGGCCGCGTTGATGCCGCCCTGGGCGGCGATGCTGTGCGCGCGGCGGGGGCTGTCCTGGTAGCAGTAGCTGCGGACGTTGTACCCGAGCTCACCCAGGCTGGCGGCGGCGGCGCCGCCGGCCAGGCCGGTGCCCACCATGATCACGGTGTGCTTGCGCCGGTTGGCCGGGTTGACGAGCTTCATCTCGAACTTGCGCTCGTCCCACCGGTGCTCGATGGCCCCGCTCGGCAGGCGGCCGTCGAGCGTGGCGTCCGACTCCCGCCACGGCTGATCGGCGGGCGCGGCCGCAGGCGTCGTGAACGGCTGCGGTGTGGGCTGCGGCTGCTCGGGTGTGCCGAACGGCGGCGGCGGAACATCGGTTGTAGTCATGGGCGTACTCCCATCAGGACGGCGACGGGCACGCTGATGAACCCGATGAAGATCAATGCCGCGGTGGCCTGCGAGAAGCGGTAGAGGCTGCGGTTGGCCGACGGGCGGTTGATGCCGAGCGTCTGGGTCATGCTCCACACGCCGTGGTACAGGTGCATGGCCAGCGCGGCCATGGCCGCGATGTAGACGATCGTCACGTACCAGAGCTTGAAGGCGTTGACGACGTTGGCGTACACGGCTTCCTTCACGTAGTGGGGGCCGAGCGTGCCGGTCGTGAACTGCAGGATGTGGAACACGATGAACAGCCCCAGGGCGATGCCGCCCCACCGCATGGTGCGGCCCGCGACCGTCGCCTGCACCGGCGTCTTGGTGGCGTACTTGATGGGCCGGGCCGCGTGGCTGAGCCGCGTCAGCGACCACGCCGCCCAGATGTGCAGGAGCAGTGCCAGCAGCAGCACGCCCCGCTGGATCCACAGGTACATGCCGTGGAGGAGCAGCGGCTGGCCGATGGTGCGCAGCCACTTCGCATAGGAGTCGAAGTGCTCGGCGCCCGTGAAGAACTTGAGGTTGCCGATCATGTGCACCAGGACGAACAGGTAGAGCAGCGCGCCGGTGACAGCCATGATCACCTTGCGTCCGATGGTCGTCTGCGGGAGCGGCAACGACCTCGGGACGGTGGGGGGCGGCAGGGTCGTGGTCATCGCCTTCAACGTATCCCTGGCGGCTGAGACAGAAAAGACATCATCAGCCTTGTTTCGATAGCCGTAGGCTATGACTGTCTCTCTATCTCTTGTCGGGGGGAGGTTCAGGTGCAGCTCCACCAGCTGGAGTACTTCGTGGCGGTGGCCCGCCAGCGCCACTTCACTCGGGCCGCGGGCGCCTTGCACGTGGCCCAGCCCTCGGTGAGCAAGCAGATCCGCAAGCTCGAGACCGAGCTGGGCACGCCCCTCTTCCACCGGATGAAGGGGAACGTGGTGCTCACGCCGGCGGGCGAGGTGCTGCTGCCGTGGGCCGAACGCATCCTCGGTGAGGTCGACGGGGCCCGGGCCGCGGTGGGGGAGTTGGGCGGCCTGCAGCGGGGTCGCCTCGCCATCGGCGCCACCCCGAGCCTGTGCACGATCCTGCTGCCACCGATCCTGTCGTCGTTCCACGCCACCTATCCCGGCATCGAGCTGGCGTTGCAGCAGGCCGGGTCGCGCGACCTGGTGCGCCAAGTGGAGGACGGCGCCCTCGACCTGGCCCTCGTCATCCTCCCGGTCGAGTATCCGGTCATCGAGACGACGCCCCTGCTCGACGAGCCGCTCGTGCTGGCCACGCCCCCCGGCCACCCGCTGGCGCGGCGACGGTCGATCGCCGTCACCGACCTGCGCGGCGTGCCGTTGGTGATGTTCCGCGACGGCTACGACCTGCGCTCGGTCACCGAGGCGGCGTGCCGGCAGGCCGGCTTCGAGCCCACGTTCGCGTTGGAAGGCGGGGAGATGGACTCGGTGCTGCAGTTGGCGGCCTCCGGCATCGGCGCCGCAGTGGTGCCGGCCATGGTGGTGTCGCCCGGCGGCCCGTTGCGGGCCGTGCGTTTCTCCTCGCCCGGGCTCAGCCGCACGATCGGCATGGCCAACCGGCGCGACCGCCCGTTGTCGCGCGCGGCGCGCGCCTTCGCGTCAGCGCTCAGCGACGCGGTGGCGTGATCGACGACGCGTAGGAGTTGGTGGTCTTCACATCGGCTGCTTCGAACGCGAGGTCCAGTTGCAGCGGGCCAGGCGCCTCGGGTGCCACCGCCTGGATGGTGCCGATGCGCACGCACCCGTCGGCGGGGACGTCGCCCTCCCACGCCCAGCCGTGCTCGCCGCCGGGCCACGTCAGCCGCGCCGTCACGCGGCCGCCGGCGATCGGCGTGCGCAGGTCGCTGACGACGTGCACGTCGAGGGCAATCGACGCGCCCGGTGCGTATGACGCCGCCGGCCTGTCCGCGACGACGATCACCGGCGCGCAGGCCGCGGCCAGGGCCTGGTAGCCCGCCTTGGGTACGCGCAAGTGGTCGAGCACCGACCATGTCACTGCTGGGTAGCTGTCGGCGAAGGCGAACTGGGCGAAGCCGCCGCTGGGCCGGTACTTGAGCCGGCGCAACGTCTCGATGTGGAAGCGCACGACGTCGGCTTGGTACGCCTGGGTGGCGGCGCGCCACGCGTCGAACGTGGGAAACCCCGCGGGCGCCACGTGCTTGTCGAACTGGTCCTTCTGCAGGGCGCGCGTGCGGCCGAGCGTCTCCCAGTCGAGCGCCGGCCACCTCTCCGGTTCCATGAACGACGCGTTTTGGGGCACGGCCTGGGCGCCGAACTCGGTGACGAACCGCGCCAGCCGGGGCACGGCCGCGCAGAACCGCGGGAAGTCGCGCTCGTTGCCGTGGTACCAGCCGAAGTAGACGTGGGTGTCGGTGCCGCCCGAGCCGACGTGGGGGAACACGCCGCTGTGCGCCACCACGGGACGCGTGCTGTCCGACCGTTCGAGCGCTCGCTTGATCGACCGGTCCAGCACCGTCTTGTTCCACGTAGGGAGTTGCTGAGCAGCAATGGCGCGGCCCGGCAAGCGACTGCGCGCCGGGGTTGGGGTCCCCGGCGCATCGGCGGAGCGCCGTTCAGGCGCGGAGCCAGAAGACACAGGTTCGTTGTGGCCACACCAGATGGCGATGGACGGGTGGTGGCCGAGCAGGTCGACGAGCTCGCGCGCCTGGCGGGCGGCTTGCTTGCGCACGCTGCGCGAATAGCCCCACTGCAGCGGCATGTCCTGCCACAGCAACAGGCCGTGGCGATCGGCCGCTTCGTACAGCTCGGGCCGGCTCACGTGCGCGTGCACGCGCAGCAGGTCGAGACCCGCCTCCTTGGCGAGCAGGGTGTCGCGCTCGAAGTCGTCAGCAGTGGCCTCGGCCAGCTCCATGCGCGTCGGGCCCTGGTTGGAGCCCTTGAGGAAGAGGCGTTCGCCGTTGACGGTGGCGATCCAGTTGCGCATGCGCACCTGGCGCAGGCCGGTGCGGCGGTTGACGCGGTGGCTGAGCTCGCCCTCCACGGTGACCTCGACGGCGACGTCGTACAGCGGTTGGTCGCCCAGGGCATGGGGCCACCACAGGTCCGGTCGCTCCACGGTGACGCGCCACGTGACGGTGTTCTCGCCACTGGCCAACGGGGTGTCCTGTACGTGCTCGGCCGCGCCGCCCACCGTCGTGCGCACCTGCACGGTGGCGGCCTCGGCCGCGTCGAGCACCGCCGTGCACTGCAACACCGCGCTGTCGGCGCTCGCCTCGGCGCACAGCACGCGCAGGCGGCTGATGCGGACGGGCCCCGTCTCCTCGATGCGCACGGGCCGCCAGATGCCGCCCGGGTTCCAGTCAGGATCGAGGCAGTCCCAGTGCTGGAACACGCCGGTGAGGTTGCGCTTGGCCGTGCGGTCGGTCTGGCGATCGCACGCCACCTCGACGGCGAGCAGGTGCTCGGCCCGGTCGCGCAGGTTGGCGCTGACCTCGAAGGCGTGCGGGAAGAAGTAGCCCTCGGTGACGCCGAGGTAGGCGCCGTCGAGCCATACGTCGCCCTGGTAGAAGACGCCGTCGAGCACCAGCCACCCGCGCCGGTCGGCGGCCGGCGTGGGCGCGTCGAAACCCCGGCGGTAGAGGACGGGACCGTCGTGCGCCGCGAAGGCGGCGTTCGACCGCCAGTGCCCGGGCACGTCGAGCTGGGCCCACGCCCCATCGTCGAACCCGGGCTGGAAGTACCGCCGCCGCAACCCCTCGTCGGCGGCCGCCGCCCGCCACGTGCCCGACAGGTCCATCCGAACCAGGGTAGGGGCCAGACTGGAGCCTGTGTACTGGGTCATCGGAGCGGTGGCGTTGCTGCTGGTGCTGGCGGCGGCGTCCGACTACCTGGCCCGGCGGCGGGGGATGCGGCGGTGGACGAGCCCCAAGACGTGGGAGGACGTGCGGCGGGAGCGGCGCGAGCTGCGCCGGCGCACGTTGGGGACGGGGTTCCCGGGGTTCAGCTCACCGGACCCTGAAGGGTCGCGGAGATCGCGTACCCGCCCGCCACGGGGGTGAGGTCGACGACGAACGGGCCGGGGCCGAAGTGCACGGTCGTGGCCGAGCGGGTGCCGGTCGCCGTGCGCAACACCAGCGCGCCCATGAACGTGAGCGAACCGGGTCCGGTGATCTTCAGCGCCGCGGGCGCCTGATGGATGATGGCGCCACCGCGTGTCGTGAGTGAGCTGCGGTCATCGGCGGTGAACGTCACCGGGTCGTCGTGGGGCGTGGGCAGGCCGCCCGTACCGACGCCGACGGTGAAGCCGGTCGTGTACGTGCCCGCCACCAGCTGACGGGTCGCCCCGTCCAGCTCCCACGTGAAGCCGCCGGGGTCGATGGTGGCGTGCGTCCCGCCGCTGGGGAACAGGTCGAGGCTGCCGGTGCCCGTGAGCGGCAGGGGCCGGCCACCGTTCCAGTAGACGTTGGTGCGGCGA
>JAFATL010000155.1 GCA_019243975.1 Actinomycetota bacterium
CGCCGCCGTCGCGGCCGGCGATTACTCCGACAGCGCCTACGCGCAACACGACCTCGACAACATCACGCGGTCGGCCGGCCGCCACCGCGACGACATGGCCAGCCCCCGCTGGCACCAGGCCGCGCAGCAGGCCACGGCCGAGTCGTATTTCGCCGCCCTCGGCATCCAGCTGGCCGACATCGGCAACATGCGGTTCCACACCGGCCTGGGCCAGTGGATCCCCGGTGGCTCGGTCGGCGACCCCTTGACCTACAACGGCATCCCGTCCCGCCGCGTCGAGTTCCTCAGCCGCACGGGCGCCAAGCTGTCGGGCCACATCTGGGGGAGCGAGGGCGCCCGTCCCAAGCCCGGCATCGTCATCACCACCGGATCCATCCAGGCGACGGAAGGGATGTACTGGTGGGTCGCCCAGGTGCTGGCCAAGGCCGGGTACCAGGTGATGACGTTCGACGTGCAGGGCCAGGGCGAGAGCGAGGGCTTCGGCCACGCGCCGGGCGACAAGACGCCGACGTTCGACGGCGTGCCCGCGCAGCAGACGCCCAACTTCGTCGACGGCACGATCGACGCGTTGCGCTTCTTCCTCTCGACGCCCGACAGCCCGTACCGTCCCGTCGGCTGGACCGAGAGCGACGCGGGCAAGGCCGCTGCCGGTCGCGGGCCGACCGAGCAGATCGACTGGTACAACCCCGGCTTCGGCACCGTCGACCGCGACCACATCGGCATCGCCGGTCACTCACTCGGTGCCGCGGCCGTGACCATCGTGCAGCAGTGCTCCGACATGGGCGTGACGTGGAAGAAGACGCCCGACTGCCATGGGCAGAGCTACCCGATTCGCGCCGTCATCGGGTGGGACGCGTTGAGCAGTGACGTCATGCCCGTCGTCCCCGGGATGAACGAGCAGGCCGACGGCTACTTCCTCAACCCCGAGCCCAGCCCCCAGGCACCTGACCCCACCACGCATCTGGCTGCCAACAACGCGTGGACCAAGGCGGGCCTCGACACCTACTCGTTCACGGTGCGCGGCGGCACCCACCTCGAGTGGAGTTACATCCCCTTCATCTCGATGGCGACGAGTTACGGCCGCCAGCAGATCGCCTATTACACGCTCGCCTGGTTCGACAAGTGGGTGTACCCGAGCGCGGCGCGCAACGCCGACGCGCTCATGCGCCTGCTGGCCGGGCCCAAGCAGGGGCACGTCCCCACCGAGGCGCCGTGGGTGTCTGACTACTTCTCGGCTCGCTACTTCGGCGGCTTCCGGCTCACCGTCAAGGGCAAGGTGGTGTCGACGAACGACATCCGCGCCTACGGCGGCGCGTCGAAGGTCGGCGACTGGGCGGGCGCCAACGCCGACCGCCAGGGGCGCGTCATTCCGTAGACGGGCTGGGCTGGAACGGCATGTCGGCGCGGCTGATGAAGATGCCCTCGGCGGTGCTCACCAGCGTGTCGCCGTGGAAGCAGCGGCCGCTGGTGAACAGCTTGCGCCGCTCGGAGCGTTCCTGGCGCGCCTCGAACCGCAAGGGCGCACCGAGTGGTGTGGGCGCGACGTAGCGCACCGACAGCGTGCCCGTGAACCCGGGCCGGCCCACGATGAAGTTGGCCAGACCGAGGACCTGGTCGTAGACGCCGGCGATGACGCCGCCGTGCACCTGTCCGGGCGGTCCCTGGTAGGCGCGGGGGAACGTGACGTGGCCGTGCACGGTGTCGCCGTCGACCTCCATGCGGACGTTGGCGGCGAGGGGATTGGCCGGCCCGATCTGGGGATCCCAGGCGAAGAAGTGGTGCGGCGCGCGGCGCAAGGCGTCGAGGTCGGGCGGTGCCAATGGTTGACGCTCGACGGCGCTCAGCTCGGCCGCGACCGCGCGCAACAGCTCGGCGGCGCGGCCCATGGCGTCGTAGTCAACGCCCGTCTTGACGGTGGCATCGATCACGTTGCGCACGCTGTCGGCCAGCGTGCGCAGTTCTTCCAGATGATCCTCTGAGAACAGTTCGGGCACGCGCCACCCTAGCCGGGGGCCACCGGTGACTTGTCTCGAAACTGAAAACATGTTCTACTTTTCGCGCTGACCCAAGGAGGCCCGCGCGTGCCGTTGTCGCTGTCCGACGTCGATCTCTCGACCCCCGATTCGTTCGTGCCGGGCGTCCCCTTCGACATGTTCGAGGTGCTGCGCCGCGAGGCGCCCGTCTACCGCCACCCCGGCCATCGCGGCCCCGACTTCTGGGCGGTGACGAAGTACTCCGACGTCATTCAGGTATCCCGCGATTCGGCCACGTTCTCTTCGGCGGCGCGCACGGCGCTGTTCGAAGAGCCCGACGCCGAGACGCTGTCGAGCCTCCAGCTGATGATGCTGAACATGGATCCGCCCCAGCACACCAAGCTGCGGCTGCTGGTCAACAAGGGCTTCACCCCGCGCATGGTGAGCCTCATGGAGGAGCGCATCCGCCGGGCGACCCGCGAGGTGCTCGACTCGATCGCGCCCGACGGTGGCTGCGACTTCGTCACCGACGTGGCCGCCGAGCTGCCGCTGATGGTGATCGCCGAGGTCATGGGCGTTCCCGTCGAGGACCGGGCCAAGGTGTTCGAGTGGAGCAACCGGCTCGTCGGCTTCGAAGACCCTGAATACAACACGTCGAAGGAAGGCGCCCAGGAGGCGTCGATGGAGCTGTACGCCTACGCCAACCGCCTGGCCGAGGAACGCCGCGCCGAGCACCGCGACGACCTCGTGAGCGTGCTGCTGGAGGCGGAGGTCGGCGGCGA
>JAFATL010000173.1 GCA_019243975.1 Actinomycetota bacterium
AGTTGCAGTACTCGGGATCCTGGAAGGCGCCCCAGCACGCCAGCATGGTGCGGCGCAGACCGACCTGCTCGTAGCCGGGGAGCGCCTGGTAGAAGAAGTCGAACAGGTCGTCGTGCATGGGCACCGCGCGCTTCATGAACTCGACGTAGCGCATCAGGCGCGTGAGGTAGTCGGTGAACAGCTGGATGGTTGCCACCGTGCCGACGCCGCCTGGGTACAGCGTCGAGGGGTGCACGTGACGCCCCTCCATGAGGCAGAACATCTCGCGCGTGAGGCGGCTGACCTGCAGGGCTTCCCGGTAGAAGTCGCCCGAGAACGGGTTGAGGGCGCGCATGATGTCGGCAATCGTGCGGTAGCCGTGGTCGGCGGCGTGCGGCGCTTCGGTGCGCTCTGCTTGCGCGAGCACGCCGGGGTTCGTCTCCGCGACCATCTTCTCGCAGAAGTCCACGCCGACCAGGTTCTCCTGGAAGATGTTGTGGTCGAACATGAACTCGGCGGCCTCGCCCAGGTTGACGATCCACTCGCCCAGGTGGGGCGGGCGCACGCGGTACGCCATGTTCTGCGCGTAGCACGAGCAGGTGGCGTGGTTGTCGCCGCAGATCCCGCAGATGCGGCTGGTGATGAAGTGTGCGTCGCGCGGGTCCTTGCCCTTCATGAACAGGCTGTAGCCGCGGAAGATCGACGACGTGCTGTGACACTCGGCGACCTTGCCCGTGCCGAAGTCGATCTTGGTGTAGATGCCGAGGCTGCCCACGATGCGCGTGATGGGGTCCCACGCCATCTCGACGAGGCCGTCCGCCATGCGTTACCTCCAC
This sequence comes from Actinomycetota bacterium, assembly GCA_019243975.1. Taxonomy (GTDB): domain Bacteria; phylum Actinomycetota; class Acidimicrobiia; order Acidimicrobiales; family JAFATL01; genus JAFATL01. The sequence continues at coordinate 816 of JAFATL010000173.1, forward strand.
TCGGGCCGGTGGCCCGTCAGCAGTTCGTCACTCGGCCGCCGCCACTTCGGTTCCTCGTCGATCGTCTTGGCCGTCACGCCGCGAAGGGTGCGGATGAGGCTGCCGTACGCGTTGCTGGCGGCGGCCGACACCCGGCTACCCGGAGGTTCGTCCATGAACGGCATGAACTTGTCGGGGAAGCCCGGCGCCGTGCACCCGATGCAGATGCCGCCGACGTTGGGGCAGCCGCCGATGCCGTTCATCCACCCGCGCTTGGGCACGTTGCACTTCACGACCGGGCCCCAGCAGCCGAGCTTGACGATGCACTTGGGCGAGCCGTACTCGGTGGCGAAGTCGCCCTGCTCGTAGTAGCCGCCCCGGTCACAGCCCTCGTGCACGGTGAAGCCGAAGAGCCAGGTCGGTCGTAGCGCCTCGTCGAGCGGGATCATTGGTGCCTGCCCGGTGGCTTGGTAGAGCAGGTACACGAGCGTTTCCGAGAGGTTGTCGGGCTGGATCGGGCAGCCGGGCACGCACACGATCGGGATGCCGGCCTTCGACTTCCAGTCCCACCCCAGGTAGTCGGGCACGCCCATGGCGCCCGTCGGGTTGCCGGCCATGGCGTGGATGCCGCCGTACGTCGCGCACGTGCCCGCGGCGATGATCGCGGTTGCCTTCGGGGCGAGCCGATCGATCCACTCGCTGAGGGTGATGGGCTGGCCCGTGTCGGGGTCGTTGCCGAAGCCGGTCCAGTACCCCTCCGACTTGATCTGCTCGTTGGCGACGGAACCCTCGATGACGAGGACGAACGGATCCAGCTCGCCGCGTTCGCCCTTGAAGAACCACTCGAGGAAGTCGTCGGCGCCGCCCGTGGGCCCGCACTCGAAGTCGATCAACGGCCAGTGCATGGCGACGCGGGGCAACCCCGGTAGCGCGCCGAGCGCGATCTCCTCGACGCTCGGCTGTGTCGCCGCGGTCAGGGCGACGGAGTCGCCGTCACAACTGAGCCCGGCGTTGATCCACAGCAGATGGATCAGGGTCTCTTCCGGTGGAGCAGCAGTTGCCACTGCGTCGTCCTCCCGCCTCGAAGGAGTTGCGTCGATGAGTTCTACCAGCCCGGTGCGGTTCCCAAGCGGTCAGACAGGGTGGCGGCAACCGCCGCCTGCCCGATGCTGATGCCGCCGTCGTTGGTCGGGACCTTGCCGTGCTGCAGCACGCGGAGCCCGTTCGTGCGTAAGCCGTCGGCGATCCCGCGCCGCAGCAGCTCGTTCTGGAACACGCCGCCACTGAGAGCGACGCAGTCGCATCCGTATCGGCTCGCCAACTCGGTGGCGGCCGCGATCGTTGCTGCGGCCAGCGCCCGGTGGAAGCCGGCCGCCATGGCGGAGGCGGGCACGTTGCGTTCGCGATCGGCCATGATGCCGGCCACCAACGGCCGGGGGTCGACGATCAGGGTCTGATGGCGGCGGAGTTCGTACTCGTAATGCGCGACGTCGGCGGAGTCGGCTCCAACCGCCAGCGCCTCCAGCTCGATGGCGGCCTGGCCCTCGTAGCTCACGCGTTGGCGGACGCCGACGAGCGCCGCCACCGCGTCGAACAAACGGCCGACGCTCGACGTCAGCACGCCGTGGTCGCGCTGGACGAGGTCGAGCACCGCCGGCCAGCGCTCGTCGGCGTCGCCACCGAATTGGGCGGCGGCGCCG
>JAFATL010000014.1 GCA_019243975.1 Actinomycetota bacterium
CGCTGCCGGGTCGCTTCATGTCGTTGTAGCGGCCCAGCCACCCGGTCGGGGTCAGCAGCGACGTGTCGGCCGTCTGCCAGTAGTCCATGGACTCGAAGTGGCTGAAGTTGAGGTGGTTCTGCTCGCCGATGCCGAGCACGAAGGCGACGTCACCGACGTTGTTCCAACGGTCGGCGATGAACGGCAGCAGGCGGTTCATGCGGTACTTGGTCAGGCCGTGCAGCTCGAGCGTGGTCGACGGGTCGATGGCGAGCGGGCCGTGGCCGTAGGTCGAGTCGAAGTACCACGGGTCGTCGGTCGGGACCAGCGTGTTGAGGTAGTCGTTGCCGCCGTCCATCACGATGTTGACGAGGATCGGTGTCCCCGCCGGCATGGTGGTGTTGAGCGTGTCTGCCTCCGCCATGGCGTTGCCCTTGGGCGAGATCAGGTCCAGCACCATGGGCGCGGCGGCGGTGGCGGCGACGGCGCCGCCCAGCGACTTCATGAAGCTCCGGCGGTCCATGGGCTTGACCATGTCGTGCGTTCTCTCCCTCGGACCTAGTTGACGTAGAACTCGGGCGACTGGAGGGCGAGGCACATGGTCGACGCGGCACGCGCGTAGTTCCACGGCCCGCCCAGCGCGAACTCGCGCATCGACGCCAGCGTCGGCAACGACACGTCGTGCAGGCCGGCGAACTGCAGGGCAAGGTCGCCGCCGTTGAGGTTGTTGCCCTCGGCGAACAAACGGCGCACCGTCGGCAGCTGGAAGTTGGCGGCGGTGGCGTCGGTGCCGTCGTCGGAGAACGTGATCCATTGCACCGGCCCCGACCAGTTCACGAGCGTCCCCGCGTGCAGCCACGCCTTGCCGACGGGCCAGCCGTTGACGTTGGGCGCGAGGAACGGGTGCTGGCGCATCTGGTACAGCACCCACCACACGCCGAGGTGCGAGAACTCGCTCACGCCGAGGGTCCGGGCGGTCGACACGACCAGCTCGAACGGCGTCTTCACCTTGGCCCGGATGGCGTTGTCGGAAAGGAACTCGGGCCGGCGCACGATGGCGGCGACCGTTCCCGCGATGTCACCCGTCGGTCCCCACACGGCGGCCAGCGCGTCGAGGGTGGCGACGTCGGGCTCGATGCCGACCAGCTCGCGGTAGAGGCGGCGGGGGACGAAGTAGCGAAAGCTGCTGTGCGACGCGATGGCGTCGATCACTTCGGTGACACCGGCGGCGCCCCGGTCGGAACCGAGGAACGTCTTGGTGCCCGAGTCCCAGTTGGCCTGCTGCCACGAGACCACGTGCGTGGTCCAGTCGTAGGAGTAGCCGGTCAGGGCGCGGGCGATCTCCTTGATGTCGGTCTCGGCGTAGTTGTTGGCGCCCGTCTTGGGGTGGGTGACGCCGAGCGAGAACAGCTCCATGAGCTCACGGGCGAGGTTCTCGTTGGCGTGGGGCGGCGCCGAACCGACGCCCGACAGGTACCACTGCATGGCGTTGGAGCGCACGACCTTCTCGAGCAGGTCCCGGTAGGAGAGCTGCGGCCAGGCGCGCAGGTTGTCGAGATGCGCTTCCATCTCGGCGCCACCAACGTTCTCGCCCCACGCCACGACGAGCAGCCCCTGCAGGATCCACGCCACTCGCTCGCGCAGCTGGCTCGCACCGGTGGCAGCCAGTTCGACGAGGCGCGTGGCGTCGTTCTGCAACGAGTCGCCGTTGGTCGGCCCGCCCGGCCACGCCCAGTTGGTGGTCGGCGGGTTGGGGACGGCGAGGATGCTCTCGATCACCGCGCTGGCGCCGCCCGCCGCGACACCGTCGGCCACGGCCGTGGGCGTGGGACCGAAGCCGAGCCGGCGCCAGACGTGCGCCACTTGTGCTTCGGTTGATGCCATTGCTCCGCTCCTGCGCCGTCACTGTCGGGGGGTCCCGAATGACGTCGGAGCGCAACGGCTCTTCCTTGAGAGGTTTGCCGCGTGCGCCCTTGGATGTCCGGACGCGCAACGGCCGTCGCGCAACCGAGGTTGCGGACGGCCGGGCGGGTGATTCAGGCGGTTATGGGATCAGATGCGGATCTTGGCGCGCAGCTCGTCGCGGTACGCCTCGAAGTCCTCCAGGCTCATGCGGCCGGCGTCGAAGGTCTCCTGCAGTGCGGCCAACGACTCGATGATCGCCGCCTGCTCCTCCGCGCTCGTCTCTTCCTCCGCCGGCTCGGCCGGCTCGTCGGCCTTGGCCCGGCGCCGCTCGAGCTTGGCCTTGGCCTTCATCTGGTTGGCCCGCTCACGGTCGAGCTTCGCAAACGTCGATTTGGGTCGTGCCACGGGAACTCCTTCTCGTCCTTCACGGGGCGGGCCGGACTCGTACAAAAGGACGCGTAAGTGGCACGTCCGGGGGGAGGGCCGGCCACCCCGGTGGTAACTGCAGTTATGCAGTTTAGCCGCTGGTGCGAATTAGCTACCAGCCAGGTCCCAATAGGGGTGCCCGGTCGTGCGGCTGGGAACCGTGAGGATCTCGGCCCCGCCGCCCTCGGTGATGAGGACGGTGTGCTCGAACTGGGCGGTTCGGCGCTGGTCGGCCGTCACGGCCGTCCAGCCGTCGGGCCACATCCGGGCCTGCCACGAGCCGGCCGTGATCATGGGCTCGATGGTGAACACCATCCCCGGCTCCAGGATCGTGTCGGCCCGGGGGTCGTAGTAGTGGGGCACCGAGAAACCGGTGTGGAACTGCTCGCCGATGCCGTGGCCGATGAACTCGCGGACGACGCCGAAGCCGTTGTTCTCGGCGTGCTCCTGGATGGCCCGGCCGATGACGTTGAGGGGCTTGCCGGGGTGGGCCGCCTCGATGGCACGGGCCAGGCAGTCGCGCGTGACGGTGACGAGCCGGGCCGACTCGGGGTCGACGTCGCCGACGAAGAAGGTGGCGTTGGTGTCGCCGTGCACGCCCTCGCGGAAGATGGTCACGTCGAGGTTGACGATGTCGCCGGCGCGCAGCGGTCGGTCGTCGGGGATGCCGTGGCAGATGACCTCGTTCACCGACGTGCACAGCGACTTGGGGAATGGGTTGTCGGGGCCGCCGTAGGCGAGGGGGCTCGGGTAGGCGTCGCGGGCGAGCACGGCCTCGTGGCAGATGCGGTCGAGCTCGTCGGTGGTGACACCGGGGGCGACGGCCGCGCCCACCTCGACGAGCACGTCGGCCGCCGCCGTGCTGCTGCGGCGCATGCGGTCGATGACGTCGGCCGGCTGCTTCGGTCCTTCGGGGCGACGCTCGACCACGCCGGTACGGGCGTAGGGCGGCCAGTCGATGGTCTCGGGCACGGTGCGCTGCGGGCTCTGGTGGCCCGGGCGGACGCGCTCGGTGCTCGGCTTGTGGCACTGCTTGAACTTGCGGCCGCTCCCGCACCAGCACCGATCGTTGGGCTTGAGATCGACGGCGGACACAACACTCACGCTCACGATGTTAGAGCCGCGTAGCGTCTAGCCATGCCGTCTGAGGTGGGGTCGTTCGAGGAGCGGTACGGGCCGTGGGCCGCGGTCACGGGTGCCGGCCAGGGCATCGGCGCTGCGTTCGCCGCCGACCTGGTGGGGCGAGGCGTGAACGTGGTGCTGATCGACCGCGACGCCGGGCTGCTGGAGGCGCGGGCCAAGGAGCTGTCCGACGGGGCCGGGTCTGACGGGGTCGAGGTGCGGACGGCGGTGGTGGATCTGGCGTTGGACGACGGGGCCGACCGTGTCCTGGCGGCGGTGGACGGGCTGGACTTGGGCCTGCTCGTCAACAACGCGGCCCTGTCGTACGAGGGGCCGAT